>JBCCIX010000548.1:0-3139 GCA_039028075.1 Bacteroidota bacterium
CGCCTTTATCATGAGCAGTTTTAAGCCTATATCCTTGGTCAAAGGCATTGGAAAAAGTAATAATAAGTTTGGGCTTAGAAGCTTACTGATCTCTTTTCAGTTTGCTATTTCCCTGTTTTTAATTGTCTGTACGATCATAATGTATAGTCAGGTAAGTCTAGTAAGTAGTCAGGAGACGGGCTTTAGAAAGGACCAGGTTGTGGTCATTAATCTATTGGAGTTGCTCACGGATTTCAGTGATACTACCTACGCAGGCCGTTTGGAAACTTTGAAGGACAGATTAAAAGCGTTTGAAATCATTAAGGCCGCTACAGTCACTTCTCAGGTTCCCGGTAAAAAAAGTACCTGGCGCGGAACAGAGAGGGCAAGCAATGAGTCATCTGTGGTGTCATACAGAACCCGGATTGATTCGGACTTTGCTGAGGTGTTCAACATTCCACTTGTAGCAGGCCGGTTTTTTACCACCGAAGATGAGCAAAATGCTAAAAGGTACATGGTGGTCAATGAATCCTGGGTGAAAGCTACAGGTTTTAGCTCGGAAGATGAGGCTGTGGGTCAGATCGCTGATATGGGCGTAGAGTATGAAATCATCGGCGTTTTAGCGGATTTTCATCAGATTTCGCCAAAATATGCTATCGATCCGGCCATTTTTACTTTAGGCCAGGGCCATAGGTCGTATATGTCAATTGCCTTCAAAGCG
This sequence comes from Bacteroidota bacterium, assembly GCA_039028075.1. Classification (GTDB taxonomy): domain Bacteria; phylum Bacteroidota; class Bacteroidia; order Cytophagales; family Cyclobacteriaceae; genus Fulvivirga. Next base: position 701 of record JBCCIX010000548.1, read on the forward strand.
GAGAGTTACCAGCAGGTGCTGCAGGCTGTAGAACAGGAATGGAAACGAAGTTTTCCAGATCGGCCTTTCAAATACTTTTTCCTAGACGATCATTTTGAAAAGCAGTTTAAAAGTGAGGCCAGGATGAGCGAGGCGGTATCCGCATTTACCCTATTTTCTCTTTTCTTGGCCTGTTTGGGTTTAGTGGGCTTGAGTACTACTATAGCGTATCAAAAAGTAAAGGAATTGGGTATCAGGAAGGTACTGGGAGCGTCTGTTTTTGACTTGTTAAAGCTTCTGTCAAAGGGTTATTTGATACTCGTTTTTTTTGGAAGCGCAGTGGGTCTTCCATTGGCGTACATGGTTATGGATTACTGGATTACCGGGTATGCAGTAAAGGTGCAACTCTCCCTCATACACTTTGGCTTGCCCGTTGCTACAGTGATGTTACTCACCCTACTTTCCACACTAAGCCAGAGTGTAAACGCTGCTATTAAAAATCCGACCGATAGTTTAAGGCAGGAGTGAAGTGTTTAGTCCTACTTTATCATCTTCGCCTTCTTACCCCTGTCTGACTTAGTGTCAGCGCAGGCAGGCTTGAATCCCTGAGGGGAAGGCGAAAAAATCAATTTAACTCCCTTCAGATCGGGGTGAACTAAATTGATTTTCCAAGATGACAAAAGGAGTAGAATAAACCTTATTCAGTTCAACTTTGGACTTTTTGGAGCACTAAAAAATTGGTATTCTTGAGAATATTAGTTCGTATTAAAAAACGGCAATATGATCGTTATTCAGTCTTCTGAATCGCGGATTATGTACCTTTAGTTCTCTAATATAAGTACAAACCAAGAACAACCCAGATAATGAAATTTGGAAGAGTAGATCATCCCGAAACCATCGATTTTAGCTTACCTGTTGATCATTCGGCTACAGCTAAGGTGCTCAGCGGTAATAAAGAACCTCTGCAAGATATCTATGTAGGCTGTGCCAAATGGAATAAACAGGACCTTAAAGGCTTTTACCCCCGTGGGACTAAAGACGAGCTAGGTTATTACTCCAAGGAATTCAATTCGATTGAGCTCAATGCCACATTTTACAACTTATACAGCGAAGATCAAATTCTCAAATGGAAAGAAAAAACCCCGGGTACGTTTAAATTCTTTCCCAAACTACCTCGGTACGTGAGCCATGTGAAGCGGCTTGCCGAAGGTTATCAGGGTTACCTAAATGACTACCTCTTGGGCATCCAGGCTTTCGGTGATCAGTTAGGCATGCTTTTCCTGCAGCTACACGATAACTTCGGCCCTAAAGATGAGAATTTCAATAGGTTGAAGGCATTTGTTCAGCAATTTCCACAAGATCTGCCTTTGTCTGTAGAACTAAGGCATACGGATTGGTTTGGCTTATCGGATATCTCAGCGGCGCTTTATGACCTTTTCGAAAAGCACAACATTACAAATACGCTCGTAGACTCCGCCGGAAGGAGGGATATTATGCACATGCGCTTAACCACACCTACGGCTTTTGTGCGATATGTGGGTGCAAATCATGAAAGCGATTACAGCCGCTTAGACGATTGGATTGTACGGATAAAGCAATGGAAGGCGCAAGGACTTAAAAACCTTTATTTTTTCATCCACCAAAACCTGGAAAAAGAGTCTCCGCTGTTGGCTTCGTACTTTATCCAAAAGCTAAATGACGAAATAGGCACTAATATCAAAGTTCCTTCCCTTCCTGATGGCGGTCAGGTAGGTCTCGGTATTTAACCGTTATAAAATAAACACCTCACCTGTTGACATTTTTTTGCAATTAATTCGACAATTACGAAAAATATATTAATTTCGTCTTTGTCGATTTAATAATTATGAAAGGAACAAACCTCGGTGAATTAGAGGAAATCGTTTTATTGGTTGTCGCTAATCTTTATGATACGGCTTACGGCGTGGCCATTAAACTGGAGATCGAAGATAAATGTCAACGCAAGATTACGATTAGCACGGTCCACAATGTCTTACAGCGCTTACAGGAAAAGGACTTTTTAGATTCGCGGTACAGCGAACCTACCAAAGAAAGAGGAGGGAAGCGGAAATTGCTTTTTCGCGTGACTAAATCCGGGCAGCAGGCATTGGCACATTCGAAAAATATGCGCGAGTCCCTATGGAACGGTATCCCTGAGTTAGCTTTTGATTAGCGTGATTCGAAAGTTAGTCGACTGGTTGCTGGTACACTATTGTAATCGCCGCTTGCACGAAGCCATTTCGGGTGACCTGGAAGAGCTTTACGATCGGGATTTAGTGAAGCTAGGTCCTAAGCAAGCAAACCGAAACTACCTGATAAATTCAATCGCTTTTCTTCGTTACCACAGGCTCAGAAAAGGTAAAACAACAAAAACTCATAACAACATGTCACTGATTAAAAATTACGTCAAAGTGTCCTGGCGGGATCTGCTCAGGCACAAAA
>JBCCIX010000549.1:0-3135 GCA_039028075.1 Bacteroidota bacterium
CCGTACTATTCCTTAACCTATTTCACTGGCACTTTTTCATTTATATTGCCATCATCGGTGTAGTTCATGCAAATATTTACCTCAGCTCGAGTAAAGAACAAGAAGTGAGGAATGCCTTACTGGAAAAGGAATTATTAACCAATAAGTTAAACTTTCTTAAAATGCAGCTTCAGCCTCATTTTCTATTCAATACTTTGAACGGTATAGTCAGTTCAATACATCAGAAAAAGACAGATACGGCCGCTAGCATGACCACCGAATTGAGCGAACTTCTACGCACATCACTTTCTGAAAACGATCAGCAGATCACGTCACTTGAAAAGGAATTAAAGTATGTGAAAATGTACCTGAATATTGAAAAACATCGGTTTAAGCAGCTAAAAGTACACTACCAGATTCCTGATGACCTATTAAAAGTGGAAGTGCCGAACTTCTTCTTACAACCGCTAGTAGAGAACGCTATCAAACACGGCATTTCAAAACAGAGTAAAGCCGAACGAATTGAAATCTCAGCAGCACAGATTGATGATTCCTTATTGTTTTCCATTTACAACGACGGGCCTCCTATCGCCAAATATGCTGAGGGAGTCGGCCTATCTAACCTAAGGAAGCGTTTGAGGACGATATATGAAAGTCTGGGCAAATTCAATATATACGCTCATGATAACGGAACCAAAGTTGAAGTAAGTCTCCCCATATGAAAAGTCTGAGGACGATAATCATTGACGATGAGGAGGATGCCCGAGCACTGCTAAAGCATCATTTATTAAGGTTGGATCGGGTAGAGCTCATCGGAGAAGCGCGAGATGGTGCCGAAGCCATTTCTAAAATCGTTGAACATCAGCCTGATCTTGTCCTCCTGGATATTGAGATGCCCGAATTCAACGGAATTGAAGTACTTCAGCGGCTTGATACTATTCCCTATATCATTTTCGTGACGGCTTTTAACGAATATGCTATTCAGGCTTTTGAAATGCACGCCGTGGACTACTTGTTGAAGCCATTCACAGAGGAAAGATTATTCAAAGCCATTCACAAAGCCGAAAAAAGAATAGTAGCGGATGCATTGGATAAAAGTCTTTACCTCGACCTGTTAAGGGGCATTACAAATACTGGTAGCGGCAATTACCTACAGCGGCTTTCAGTCAAAATCAATCATAAAACCCATTTTATAGAAGTCACCGACATCGTCATGATTGAGGCTGCCGATCAGTACGTTTCCATACACACGACCTCAGACAAGCATTTGGCCCGGATGAGTATGGACTCCCTGGAAAAAGCATTGGATCCCGCAGTTTTCATTAGAACTCATCGTTCTTACATTGTAACTCTAAGTGCCGTACAATCTCTTGAGCAGTATGAGCCCAGGAATCTCCTGATTCATCTCAAAGGAGGTTGTAAGGCAAAATTAAGTCAATCCAGGAAGGCCATCTTTGAAAGTAAACTCAAGGCCGGGTAAGCTTTGAATCCTTGATCCTTTTTTACTGAGAAGAACTGAAGTAAGACCATTACGCTACAATCGAAAAAACACAAGATGCTAACCATAGGGTGTGGCTAATGGTAATCAAGGGTAGATAGTTCACATAAAAGTGATAAAAGCAGTTCATCAATAAACGTAATTTTACTATCTGTGTTAAAGTGAAAGAAATGACAAGTGCTCTTGACTAAGAAAAGACAACTTGTACGCCTCTCTCCTCTCCCGGTCAAATCCTCACTCATCAAATCATGTTACCATTCAAAAGATTCACTTTAACGCTTACAGAATTTACTTGTTGCGATTAAACTAAACCCTAGCTAATAGGTTAGAGCAGTGTGAATACGCAGAACTTTATGTCAATTATGATCCGGAAATACCTCACCATTTTACTATTAAGTAGTGTTACCACCGCTGCCTTTACACAAGCCAAACGAATAAGTATTTCAGGTAAAGTCATCGACCAAGAAGCCGGTACCCCGGTAGAATATGCCACGGTAATGCTGCAGCCTATTGACAATTCGGAGGCAGTTTCGGGCGGGATCACGGATTTTGAGGGTGCGTTTAAGATTAAGGCCGCACCCGGTATTTACAACATTCGAATTGACTTTATAGCCTACCAGCCTTACGAACTGAAAAATCAAAAAATAACCAAATCCCTTGACTTAGGGCTGATCAAAATGGTGGTCGACGCTACTGAGCTGGAAGCGGTAGTAATCGAAGGGGAGAAAACCACGGTAGAAGTGAGACTGGATAAAAAGATCTACAATATCGGCCAGGATCTTACCAACAGCGGCGGCACGGTGAGTGATGCACTCGGTAATATCCCTTCCGTTACGGTCGATGTGGATGGGGCTATTGCGCTTAGGGGGAACAACAATGTAAGGATATTGATCAATGGCAGGCCTTCGGCTATTGCGGGTTTTGGTTCAACGGAAGCCTTGCGTCAGCTGCCGGCGGATGCCATTGAAAAAGTAGAAGTGATTACCAGTCCTTCTGCACGATATGATGCGGAAGGTACGGCCGGTATTCTGAATATTGTATTAAAAAAAGATGAAACAAGGGGTTTCAATGGCCTGATCAATGCGGGTTTCGGTTATCCTGATGCTGCAAATTTTACTTCGAATCTCAACTGGCGAAAAGATAAATTTAATTTATTCAATACTATTGGTTATTCTTTCCGCAGGCCTCCGGGAAATGGTTTTTTCGATAATACATACGTGGATGGTGCGTTTGATAGGATCATAGAAGACCGTGATATACAAAGAAGAAATAGTGGCCTGAATCTGAATACCGGAATAGAATATTTTCTTACCGAAAGTTCTTCTTTGACTGCTAGTGTTTTTGGAAGAATTAATGATGGCAGGGATATTACCGCCAACAATACCATCAGATTCATTTCCGATCAAACAGATAGTAGAACGTCGAGAACTGAAGAGGAGATTGAAGAAGAAACCAGCTACCAATTTTCACTTAGTTATAATAATGACATAGACGATGAAGGCCATAAGTTGACTGCCGATTTACAGTATTCATCCGATGAAGAAGTGAAACCGATAACAATTTTGGAACAAAACATTTTTCCTGACAATTCTATTATCGCTCGTGAAAACATCAATGAAATAGAAAAGCAGGATGAATTTCTAGCCCAGGTTGATTAC
>JBCCIX010000550.1:0-3130 GCA_039028075.1 Bacteroidota bacterium
AATAACATCCGCAATATCTTGCGCTGTCAGTGGTGTGAAGCCTGTATAAACCGAAGCAGCTCTTTCCTCATCTCCTTTAAATCGCACTTTTGAAAACTCTGTTTCCACCAGACCTGGATTTATGGCAGAAACCTTAATTCCATATTGATTTAAATCCAGACGCATCCCGCCGTTTATCGCATCTACCGCGTGTTTGGAAGCACAATAAACATTTCCATTTGGATAGACCTCTTTGCCTGCTATTGAACCAATATTCACAATATGTCCTGACCTCCGCTGCACCATACCGGGTATAATGGCCTTAGATACATAAAGCAGACCTTTTACGTTGATATCAATCATGGCTTCCCAATCCTCTAGGCTGCCCTCTTCAATGGGAGCTAGACCATGGGCATTGCCCGCGTTATTGACCAGTACATCAATATTCTTCCAAGCCTCCGGTAAATTGGTCAACAGTTCTTCAACTTTTTGCCTTTCTCTCACATCAAAAACCAGGGGACGTACTCTATCTCCATATTCGGAAGATAGGCTGTCCAATCGATCACTTCTTCTACCGCAGATTATAACGTTGTAGTCGTTTTTAACTAGTGTATGTGTGGTGGCTAAGCCAATGCCCGATGTGGCACCGGTAACTAAAGCAACTTTGCTCATTATTGGAATAATAAATAGAGTGTAACCGTATTCGTATTCAATCGATCGATCCCCTCACTTAACCCGTTCATATCTGAACCTAACATGTTACTTAAACCTTTTGAAAACCGAAGTTCCGGGGAAAATTTAAATAAAGGATAATAGACATCAAGGCCAAAACCGAGCTCTGCTGAAACATTGAACTCATTAATAGGGAGATTATCGTCCCCTACTGCTTCTAAGTCATTCTTCCCCGAAGCTTCAAAACCAGGCTTTATTCCACCTACAAAATACATTCTATTATTCCCTCTCCGCTCAGATTTGTATTTAAAAACCACCGGAAACTCGATAACCGTAGTTTCTACCAACTCTCTCCTGGGTTGAGTGTCATCCAGGAAAAGATATTCCAGCTCATGCTCGTAAAATGAAACTTTTGGCAATACTCGAAAATCAAGAAAATCAGCTAATTTGAGATTCACGATAAAACCTAATGAAAATCCAGGAGACCAACTCGGAGATATTGAATAGATATTGTCCAGATCGCGGGAGACAAACCGATCAGAATACTTGAGTTGATAGGTACTAGTGTGAAGCCCGATTAAAAAACCATAACTGAGAAAACGATTATCATAATTCGGATTGTTCATACCTACCTGCCTCTGACCAAAAGTGGCGATAGACGTGACTAGGATAGTGATGAAGGTAAATACTACTTTTCTCCTACGTATATCGAACTTACGCCAAAGGTGAGTGGTATACATCTTGTGTTTTTAAATCCTACTCGCTCAAGTACCTTCAGAAAATTGGCTCCATCGGGAAATACCTGTACTGATTCGGGAAGATAGGTATAGGCCGACTGATCTTTAGATATTAGCTTTCCAATTTTAGGTAAAATCGCATTAAAGTAAAAATTATAAATATTCTTGAAAGGGAATTGAGATGGTTTAGAAAACTCGATTATCACCGTTTTCCCATTCGGTTTCAAAACTCTAAACATATCGGCAAGTCCTTTTTCTAGGTTTGCGAAATTACGTACACCAAAAGAAACGATGACAGCGTCAAATTTATTGTCCTCGAAAAGTAGCTTTTCAGAATCTCCCAATTCCAATTGAATAACGTGATCTAGCTTCTTTTTTTTAAGCTTTTCTCTCCCTACCTCAAGCATACCCTCAGAAATATCTACTCCCGTTACCCTCTCAGGCTTAAGTGCTAAAGATTCGATCGCGAAATCTGCCGTACCTGTAGCAATATCAAGGATATGTTGTGGGCGATCCTGCTCCAAAAGTTTGATCGCTTTTTTTCTCCATCGAATGTCAATACCTAAGCTTAAAAGGTGATTGAGAAAATCGTATCTCTTGCTGATGTTATTAAACATTTCAGCGACCTGCGCCTTCTTTCCTGCGTCCTTCTCCTTGTACGGTAGTACCTCCATGCCTTGCCCTTTACTTTTAAACCGATAAACCTACCAAGAGTTTTATAAGCCGTAAAGATGAATTGAAGAAAGGGGTAATCCTAAAAATACAAAGAATAAGTAGTTGACCTTGCTAACAATAAAAATCCTGATTTTTATACTGCGATTTAGATCTTCGGCCTTTATTGCTTAACCTCTTGCTTTTCTATGACTAAAATTACCAACACAAAAATTATCTATTAAGCCTGTATTAAATTTGGATAAAATCCGTGCGTGATTTTACTTTCCGATAACCTTGAATTCAACCCTCCTGTTCAATTCACGGCCTTCACGCTCGTCATCATTACTGGCTAGGGGCCTTTCTTCACCGTATCCTATTGACATGATCCTTCGCGCATCAATCCCTTTGTCGACAAGGTAATTCTTCACGGCATTAGCTCTTCTTTGTGAAAGGTCCTTATTGTAGGTGTTATTGCCTATGTTATCGGTATGACCTGATATTTCAATAGTCATTCCGGAATTTTGAGCGACCATAGCTTCAAGTTTATTAAGTTCAGTGTAGGATTCGTCCTTAAAGGAAGCTTTGTCAAAATCAAAATAAATGTTCCGGAGTATTTTTCTGGTACCCACCTGCAGCGGCCTGAGCGTCACCTTTTTCGAAATATCTTGGCCACTAGAGATCGCCGCGGGTATGAGAATATCCATATTTTGAAAAACATAGCCTGGTTTTTCTACAGAAAGGTTGTATTCCGTACTCTCCGGAAGGGTCACTGTAAACGAATAAATCCCTTTTCCTCGTGTAGACTTACCGGCCATTCGACCATCAGCCTTGTTAGATAAGCTTATTTTCGCGTCCGTACTTTCACCATTATTATCTACGACCGTTACGGTGAGTGTGACCGGTTGCAAATCGTTCGTTGCATCCACCTCCACTTTCTCCGGATCGGCGGTATCCGGGATTTCGTTTTCAGTGTTCTCTTCTTCGTAACCTTTAGATGCCAACGTCTCTCCGACTTCATCATCTTGCAGTATGCTCACTTGATAAATGTCCGTGAATCCTTGGCCATCTTCCCGTACGGAAGCATAATA
>JBCCIX010000551.1:0-3118 GCA_039028075.1 Bacteroidota bacterium
CAAAAAACCTGCTCTACTCCTGACTGCATCATAATATGAAATTGCCGTAGCGTTATTGGTTACGCTACCCCCGGCCAGAACAGCCTCCACATACATTAATAACACATCCGCATAACGTAGCACTATCCAATCATTCCCAGACTGTAGTGGGCCAGTAGGATTGTTGGTACTATACTTAGTATTCATAAACTGACCATCAATAATGGATGCCAACCGAACGTCTCTGACTGTCTCTTCTCGAACATCCCAAACCGATCGTATATTTTCGGTCGTGTAGTTCAACCTTCGATCTCCGAGATCACTGGTCTCCCAACTGAAATTTTGACTGGTTAATTCATTGTTTTCAATGTAGTCAATGGCAAAAATGATCTCATCATTTTTTTCAATGGTGAATATTTCTCCATAATCATCCATAAGCTCATATTCGCCCGAGGTAATGATCTCGTCGCAAAGGAGTCTTGCTTCTTCATACAAAGCCATTTGTCCATCGGCCGCTAGGGTGAGGTACACTTTTGCTAAAAGTGCCTGTGCGGCGGCTTTAGAAGCTCTCGTTTTGAACTGGTTGTCAAGGTTCTCTACAGCTACTTGTAAATCCTCAATAATCTGAGCATATACCACATCCGTTGCAACTCTCGTAAACGCAATCGCTGCATCGTCGTCCGGGGAAATTACCTTTAAAGGCATAGGTACCGGTCCAAAAAGCCTTACCAGTTGGAAGTAAACATAGGCCCTTACAAATTTAGCTTCGCCTTCAAATTCCCCTCTTCGCGCCTCCGACGCCGCATCCAAATTGTCTAATATGAGATTTGCTCTGAATATGACATTATACATACTCTCATAATAATTCTGTACAATAATGTTGTTGGTATTCACTTCATAAACCTCGAACTGTTGAAAATCAGAGGTTGCATCTCCACCGCCTCTGGCTCTGGCATTATCTGAGCGCATCTCGGTGAGCATATATTCAATTTGAGTAGACCTGAAGTCAACAATCTGTTGATCGTTGTCTCCCTGCAACCCATCATAGATATTTAGAATACCTACGTCTAAGTCGTCATCATCAGCGAAAAAGAATTCCTGGCTTATAAAAGAAATAGGTTCGGGTTCAAGATAATCATCGCAAGATGAGATGACTATCACAGAAAATATGACGAGTGTTTTAGAAAAAATCGCTTTCATCTCCTTAAAAATTTATGTTAACACCTAAAACAACCTTCCTAACGATAGGTGATCCTCCACGATTATAGCCGTAAGTGATAGGCGTGAAGTCCCCGCCTTGCCGTATTGACTCCGGATTCCAGCCTGTGAAGTTATCCGCATGAAAGTAGAGTAAATTTGACGCCGAAGCGTAAACTCTGGCAGACTGAATTTTGAATTGCTCAAGAATATTACCTGGCAATGTATACCCAATATTTAGGTTGCGAAGTGCTACAAAGGATGCATCCTGAATAATGTCACTGGTTAGCACTCTTGGGCGTAAAAACTCTGACCTTGGCGCTTCTGCTGTAGTGGCATTCGCTCCCAGAGATAAAGAGAAACCTTCTAGGTCTGCTATGTTTCGGGTTTCAGCGCCGTGACTCCCTTGAAACATAAAGGATACATCGAATCTACCAATAGTAAACTCGTTGGTAATGCTCCATATGAACTCGGGATATGCATTCCCCAGAATAGTACGATCATCGTCATTGATAATACCATCTCCATTCAGATCTTTGACATACACTTCTTCTGATTTAGAACCAATGATTTCAAAGGGCCGAGCACGAAACTCAAGCGGTACATCCGATTCGTACACAAACCCGTAAAAATTTGAAATTGGGTTACCTACACTTGAGATCCATTCCGTGTTTCTATCAGATCCATCACTAGGCGTGAAAACGGTACCGTCGGCATCACCAAAATCCGTCAAAGTATTCTCATTGGTTGATGCAATAAAATTTGTACTCCATTTGAAATTGCTTCGGTTCATGTTGAAGGTCTTGAAGTTCACTTCTATTCCTTCATTTCTTACTTCACCAATATTCAAAAATGATGTTGTAAAACCTGTTGTGCTGGAAACGGGTACGTCGAGAAGAAGGTCATCACTTGTTCTTCTGTAGTATTCAATGCTACCATTGATCCGGTTATCAAACAGACCAAAATCAATCCCAGGGTTAATCTCAATCGACCTTTCCCACCTCAGGTTATCATTTGCAATATTTATGGGATTAAAGGTTTGTGCCGTACCACCCTCAACAGCTACTGGTGCGGATCTTAAGATCGGTAAGTATGGATAAAATTCCTGTACAGGAATAGGGAGATTGACATTATCATTACCGGTAACGCCATAGCTTGCCCGTATTTTTAGATTACTGAGAACAGAGGAACCTGAAAGGAAGCCTTCTTCAGACACCCTCCATCCCAGGGAAAAAGCGGGGAAGTTACCATACTTAGTATTACTCCCAAATATTGAGCTTCCATCCCTTCTTACACTAACAGAGGCTAAATATCTATCTTTAAAAGCGTAGTTCACCCGTCCAATGAATGATATAAGCCTACGCTCACGCGTATAACCTTCCCGACGAAAAATGTTGGTAGCACCTTCAATTCTAGGAATGTCATCGTTGGTAAAACCATTCCCCTCAAACTCCGTGGTTCGGTCGATTTCTTGTTCTCCCGCTATCCCAAGCACGGCGTCAATTTCATGACCTAGGAAGTCTTTGGAGTAGTTTACAAATAGGTTTTCAACAAATCGTAATCTTGACTGATTTCTTTCACGAGCAAGAGCATCTCCGGCAAAATTAGTGGATTCTGTTCCTCGATAGACTGTTTGTAAAAGGTCTTGGAAAGTAACCGTTATGTTCGACTTTAAACTGAAATCGTCATTAATCTTATAGTTAGCTTTAACATTACCGTAAACCTTAAGCCTTTCATCAATGGTCTCACGCTCTAGGATGCGCTGTAGCGGACCGGCATTACCTGTGTTGCTTATACTTCCACTTTCAAATTCATTAAAACCGGCAATATTTCCGTTATCATCAAAAAAAACATCCCGAACGGTCACGTCATCAAAATGACTCTGCCATACGTAATCCCCCACCTGCAGATCAGGGAAATCATCAGAATTGACAAACTGTAA
>JBCCIX010000552.1:0-3106 GCA_039028075.1 Bacteroidota bacterium
CGAGCGCAGAAATTTCTTCCTTGAAAACAGTGACATCTTCTCCGAATTCGGAAGGTGGAATGCCCGCCCCTTTTTCTCGCGAAGGATAGGGCTTAATGATGGCGACCCCGTACCTATTCAATATGGAGCACGACTATCCGGGAATCTTACAAATAGCTTGAGAATAGGTGTCATGGATATTCAAACTGCGGCTACGGATGATCAAAGTGCACAGAATTATGCTGTGGGCGCTTTTCAAAAACGTGTGTTAAGCAGAAGTAGTATAAAAGGCATTTGGGTAAACCGCCAAAGCAATGGACAGCAAGAAAATGGCGTTGCTAAAGATTACAACAGGGTGGGTGGTTTGGAGTTTGAATATCTTTCTCAGGATGGTAAATGGAGTGGGTATCTAAAGCATCATCAATCCTTCACTCCTGAGAAAAATAGCGCCAATGGGTTTTATACTGCACTACTGACCTACCGGAGCAGACGGCTTTTCTGGGGCGTAACAGCTTCGCAGGTAGATCGTCATTTTGTAGCTGACGTGGGCTTCACACCACGTCTTGAAAATTATGACGCCGTTGCAGATACTACAGTTAGGCTCGGGTATAAAGATTTCAACCCCTGGATTGGCTACAACCATTACCCTAAAGCCGGAAGTCCCATAAATATGCATGGCCCTCGCCTTTGGGCGGTCTGGACCTTTAATGCTGATGGATCTTTTAATGAGGAACTGTTAAACTTGGTTTATTTCGTGAGTTTCAGAAACAGCGCCGAGGCACGGATCCGCATCAGACATAACGGTGTAAAGCTGCCTTTTGCTTTGGATCTTATAGGAGATGATGTATTTCTACCGGCGGAGCGATATGATTTTACTGAAGTAAGCGGGTACTTTGCTACTAACAGTCGAAAGCAGTTATCAGGAGACTTGGATGTAACCTATGGATCGTTTTACAATGGCACTAAGCTTACCATGTCCTCAAATATCAACATCAGGCGTCAGCCTTGGGGTAACTTTGGCATTGCCTATACACAAAACCGGGTCGATCTCAAGGAATTTGGCGCCACTGATTTACACCTGATAGGACCTCGCGCTGAGGTTTCATTCAGCAACAAAATGTTCTGGACTACTTTTTTACAATACAATACCCAGTCCGAAAATTTTAATATCAATAGCCGCTTTCAGTGGAGATATAAACCCATGTCGGACATTTTTATTGTCTACACCGATAATTACACTACCGCAGATCTTACTGTTAAGAATCGTGGTTTAGTATTTAAAATGACTTACTGGTTAAATATTTAATCCGAAACAGGGATTACTAGCAATGGTATTTTAGACTTTTTCAATACACTTTCAGTGGTATCACCTACAAAAACTCTATACAAAAAGCTATGCTTATGCGACCCGAGGATGATTAAATCCGCTTCAAGTTTTTCACTCTCCTCAACGATCATATCAGCAGTAAACCCTTCTAACAGCACCGCTTGAGCTTCAATTCCCTGTCTGGAAAGTGTCTCTGCCAGATCAACTAAATATTTATGTTCTTCTTTAAGTTCCTTAGCTCTGAAATCCCGGATGTATTGCGGTCCAACTTTGTAGCCAACAAAGTCAGGTTCTGGTGCGGCAATGTGAACTAAGCAAACTTTCGAATCGAACTTCGAAGCCAGTTTCTGCCCATACTCCAGAAGCTTCTCCGATTCTTCATTCTGATCAAGCGCTATTAGTATTGTTTTCATAAAATGAATATAAAAAAACGAAGAGCAGTCCTCTAGTGCTTAAGATAGCCTGAGCCAATGATTTTGATCATAAAAAAAGGCCGTTTAAAAACGACCTTTGATGTACAGCTTGGCGTGAAATATTATAATTGATAAATAAATTTGATTGAACTTTTAGGGATAGACCTACCTTCCTTGGTAAGCACCAGATCTGCCTTTAGTCCTATAATGGTATCAATAATAGTTTCGTAACCTTGATTAATGGCGCGAATTATCTCAACTTTTTTCTGATAAAAATTCCCCAATATCAACGCCCTCCTCAGCTTGATCTCTTTTTTGTTAGATTGTAATTGTTGGTCTTCCATAAGTCTCCTGTTTTAAAACATACAAACTAATAACGCCACAAAAGTTTCCTTATTTCAGACAGCTTCGACAACTTACTATAATTGACGGTTAGGTGACAAATGAGTATTTCAAATGCCAAGTATAACACCTGATGGCCTTACCTGTTAATTGACCATGCAAATGATTAATCTGCAACAGCCCCTGTTAAAACTAGAACCAAGAAAAGGTGGCTATCACTACCTGAAGATCGATAAGGAACTGGTAAATAAAATGCCTAAGAAAAAGGGCACAAGGCTGATTATTACGATTGATGACTCGGTTTCTTATTCATGTGGTCTCAATCATCTTGGAGACGGTAATTTCTTCATTATAGTAGCGGGAAAATACGTTAAAAAACTTTATAAAAATGAAGGTGATCCGGTCTCAATTTTACTTAACGAAGATCCCAACCCACTCGGCGTTCCTATGCCGGAAGTATTAGGAGTACTGCTGGCACAGGATAAGGAGCTAAATATGAAGTTTGAAAAACTCACTGATGGGAAAAAGCGCAGCTTAATTTATTACACAACGAGCGTCAAAGATATTGACAGGCAAGTTCAAAAAGCCATTGCCTTTTTAAACGGTGAGGTGACCATGAAAAAGAAATAGTCTATTTAGGTACTCCTATATGATTCCCTAAAAACAGGGCATTTAAAAACAGGCGGTTGGTGCCGTACCAGCTACCTCTAAAGTTTGGGTTATCAGCAAATAAGATCACCCGGCCGCGTCCAACAGCGCTCACCACCAATGACGCAGAAGGTTTGAGAAATTCGTCTAAATTCTTTTTTGTAATGAACCCATCTATGTGTGGGTCATCAGTGTATTTGGCTACCGTACCATACGGGCTGCTGCTGGGTTTTAGCCAAACTTCACTGTTTCTGTAAACCGGTAATAGATTTCGGGTATAACCAAATGCTAAAGGGTGTGTCAAATCAATGTCGGTCTGAAATATAGCTCCCCCCACTTCCTTTTTTCCAATATGCTCAGGCGCCTCTACATAGGGCAAGCGCGTAGGCGCGGCAGC
>JBCCIX010000553.1:0-3097 GCA_039028075.1 Bacteroidota bacterium
AAGTAGAAATAGGTTTATCCACGATAAGTCCCAAAGCAGTATTTAGGTAAGTCTGTAAGGGCAGCGGACTTGAGTCTATTTGCCCTCCGCGGTGAAACACCAGGGCCTGAACGGGTAGAGTAAATTTTACGTCTCCTGCCTCAACTATTTTTTTTCTAAATGAAATTCCGGCGGTAACTTCTTCCTGGTCATTATCCCCGGGATAGATCATATTTTGCCAGTCTACCCAAAGATCAAAAAAGAAGTCAGGCTTATCGATCTTAAACTGAAAACCATTTTCTAACCGATTTACCAACACCCGTTCAAAATCGAATAAGGGCTCAATTAATTGGTGCGAGGTGGCCCCTTCCAACGTTCCAAAAAGTACTTTTCCATTTAAAAAAGTGTACTGAGCTGTGAAAGTGGGTGCTATTTCTGAGAAATCGTCATTACCGAAATCCTGCTGCAGGTACAATCCTCCCGAAAATTTAAACCTGTCACCAACCTGATAACTGAAATAGGGATTAAATTGGAATCCAAACAGCGTAAACCCATCGGCGATATCATTGAAATACTCATTATTTTTTGTAAATCCCAAGGCGTTAAATCCAATGTAAAGAGCATTGGAATCTTGCTTTGGGATAGGCTGAAGTTGATCAAAAGCCAAGTTATCCAGCTGGCAAAGCGCTAGGTTACTCACCCCTAAAAACATGAATACGAGGAGGGTATTTTTCATTCGGTGCAATATAGAAAGAGGTGATAAATTCAGCGTCCAGATGAACAAGATTTTTGAAAGAGTAGGAAACTAAATTCGAGGGAACTTATTAACTTCACCGACTTTACACCACACCAATATTTTCGAGGAATGAGCGAGCAAGAAGCAAAATTAAAGGCCCTACAATTAACTATTGACAAACTGGAGAAGACCTATGGAAAAGGTGCAGTAATGAAGCTTAGTGATGAGCGTGTCATTGATGTGCCGGCGATTTCTACAGGCTCCCTTGGACTTGATATTGCTTTGGGAATAGGAGGAATACCCAGGGGACGGGTTATTGAGATCTACGGCCCGGAGTCCTCCGGTAAAACCACCATCTCCATGCACGCAATTGCCGAGGCCCAGAAAGCAGGCGGCCTGGCGGCCTTTATCGATGCAGAGCACGCTTTTGATAAGACCTACGCCGAAAAGCTGGGCATTGATACGGAGAATTTGCTGATATCTCAACCCGACAACGGTGAGCAGGCCTTAGAAATAGCCGAGCACCTGATTCGTTCAGGTGCCATTGATATTATTGTCATAGATTCGGTAGCGGCGTTGGTTCCCAAAGGAGAGCTTGAAGGTGAGATGGGAGACAGTAAGATGGGCCTCCAGGCACGACTTATGTCCCAGGCCTTGAGAAAATTAACGGGCACAATCAACAAGACAGGGTGCTCATGTATTTTCATTAACCAGCTTCGCGAAAAGATTGGGGTGATGTTTGGGAACCCCGAGACTACCACAGGCGGTAATGCACTTAAATTTTACGCCTCCGTGAGGCTGGACATCCGCCGCATAGGCCAGATCAAGGAAGGTCCGGGAGAGGTAACCGGCAACCGTACCCGGGTAAAAGTGGTGAAAAATAAAGTAGCTCCTCCTTTCAAAGTGGTAGAATTTGACATTATGTACGGTAAGGGTATTTCGAAAGTCGGCGAGATCATTGATCTGGGTGTAGAGTTAGACATCATCAATAAGGCCGGTTCCTGGTTTTCTTATGAGGGTAATAAGCTGGGTCAGGGACGTGATGCGGTGAAGGCCATTATCGAAGATAACCCTGAATTAATGGAAGAGTTGGAAACCAAAATCAAAGCTAAGATCAAAGGTGAGGATCTGGAGGAGCCTGTTGCGTCGAAAGAATAGTTGTTTTTATTTACATGTTTGTGCAAGCGCATAAGAAATACCTGATCAAACTGTTTATTTCTTTAGTTGCTTTCCCTTGCCTTGGTTACCAGGAGCCCCCTGAAAATCCGGAAAAGAACATAGAACACTTAATAACGTTAGAACAATTCGACAGCGCCATTCACGTTATTGATACCTACAGCGCTACTAACCGCCTGACGGCTAACCTTATCAAGCTTAAAGCCGATGCCTACTATTATCTGGGAAACTATATTGAGTCTGCCCCCGCCTACCTTCAAGCCGCTGAAACAGCACTAAAAGAAGAAGTACCAGATCACTCAAAAATTAGCGGGTACTATGGTGATGCAGCCGCCACCTTTTCAAAGCTAGGCCTTGCGGAAAGGTCCCTCTCCTGCAATAAAATAGCGCAAAAACACGCATTTCTGAGCAACGACTCGACCAAGGTAGCCGGGGTCTACGCCAACATGGGTGTTGATTATGAACATCTTGGCGACTACCGCAAAGCGTTATTGCATTTTGATAGCGCTTATCTGCTGGATAAAGCGTTGAAAGACACCCTCAGCATGACTTCCGATTTGAATAATATCGGCTACTTATTCGTGAAATGGAAAAAATATGAGCAAGCCCTGGAGTTTTACGAACAGTCCTTGGCCCTGGCAGAGCTACTTGGCGAAAAAGAAATGATCGCCAGAAGATTAAATAATATTGGCATGGCGCTGCTTTTAAAAGGAGACCTAAATCAGGCCGAAGAAAAATTAACACGGTCCTTAGCGCTACACACCTCCATGAATGACAGCTTAAATGTGGCGCGCCGGTTAGTGAATTTGGGAGAAGTGGCCAGCAGAAGAAATAATTTTGAGGAGGCCATCCAATTAAAAAGAGAGGCCATGGTTTATTTTGAAGCCAGTCAGGAGCTGTTTGTAGCGGCGGAAGGTCGATTGAGTTTGGCAAAGACTTTAGCGGATGCTGGCAATAACAATGTAGCCATAAGCGAATACGAAAAGGTCATCGGCATTGCTGAGAACAATCAACTGTTAAAAATACTGTCCGAAGCCCTGGCAGGTATTCAAAAAGCCTATGCGCAAGTTGGGGATTTTGAAAAGGCTTACCGCTACCAGTCAAAATTTATTTCCGTCAACGACATTGTATTTTCTGAAAAAAGCAACGAGCTGATCCAAGAAATGCAGGTGAAATATGACGTAGAAAAAAAGGAATCGGAAATTG
>JBCCIX010000554.1:0-3094 GCA_039028075.1 Bacteroidota bacterium
AGTACCTTTTTGTATTTCGGATATGGTCTTGCCATCAGGGTCCTTAAAATTACTTCCTTCGCCAATTGAGGCATTCGTAGAGAATTTGATCACACCATTGGTTTCAGTAATAAAGATATCATCATAGCCGAAAGCTTGCTTGACCGTATTTATAAACCCAGGAACATCGTAGGAAAGGCCAGTTGGTGCCGGGCTTTCAAAAGTAATGATATCCGCGGCTGCTTCTTGGCCTTCGGACGTACTATCCAAATCAACTGCTGTTTCAGAAGAAAACGCTGTGGTAACAGTACCTTCTACTAGTATTTGATTTGTGCTTAGGAATTTCAAGCTCCCTTTAATTTGGGAGTAATAATGATCTAGCTTACTGGCACGTTGCTGAGCGTTAATCAGGAGGTTATTATTAAAGCGCTCCCGAACATCCCGCTTATTCATATTGTACGAAATGTATCCAACAGCTAGCAGGGAAATAACAACCACGGCAATGACAAGACCCGTTATTTTTGTACTTATTTTAATCTGTCTGAACATTGATCCTGAATTTTACTCGTCCTTACTTTTTACTCTTAGTTGTTCCTTCCTCCATGAATTGACCTATCATTATCTCGAAGGCCTTTTCAATACTGCTGACCATACCATGATTAAAAGGAACGAATGATGCTATTTCAGCCACCCCGTATATCGCCCCCTTTTTAAGCACTGGAATGAAAAGAAGGTAGCGCGGCTCAGCTTTCCCCAGGCCGCTGATCACCTTAAGATAGCCCTCGGGTACCTCATCAATATTAATCAGCTTTTTTTCGCTTGCTGCCTGGCCCACGAGACCTTCGCCAAACTCAAAAGATGGTCTATTGGTTTCACCTAAAGACAGGGCGTAGGTAGCAGACATATGAAGCATATTAATGCTTTTCTCTTTTTTGGCGGTGTAAAACGCCCCGAGCCCGGCTTCGAGTTCTTTACATATCTCAACTAAGATGGATTGAACTAACTCCGCTTCCTTTCCTTTTTTTGATTGGGCTAGCTTCCTTATTTTGCTTATGTCCAGGTCAGTAAATTTTTGGTCTTCTTCTTCTTGCTCTTCATCCAGGTCTTTTTTTTCTTTTTTCTCGACGTAAACGAGTTCGATGTTTTTATTATTTAACAAGTAGTATAAACCACCTAAACCTAGAAGTAAGGTGCCCAATACAGCAATAAAAAGTCTATTGAGTACACCTTGACCCTGGTCTATGCTGTGCAATCCTACGGCACCGCTTTCTATTAAGTCATCGGCAAGGCTAAAGGATAGGAACGCAGTGATGATAGTACAAATTAAATAAAGCACTACCAGTAGTAAACCAGTCCTTTGTCTGTCGAACTTCATTTTTTATATAGTTTATGTAAGTCTTTTAATAGTTGCACAATTTGCTCAATTTTTAGCACATGATCAATGGTAGTAAAACTCATTGCCGCTTTAGGCATAGTATCTATCATGCATTCCGATGGCTCTTGTACCAGTGTTAACCCACCTTTCTCTTTAATATATTTCATACCTAAGGCACCATCCTTGTTTGCTCCCGATAGCAAGATGCCGATCAGCTTATCCCGATATACATAGGCACAACTTCCAAGGGTAATATCAATGGCAGGTCTGGAATTATTGATCATCTCTTCCGTACTCAAACTAAAGTGATTGCCCAGCTCTACTGACATGTGATAATTAGCGGGGGCGAGGTAGACTTGTCCTTTTTTGATGTTTTGTTTATCAAAAGGTTCTGTAACGGCTACTATGCTTTTAATGGAAAGCGCCTCCACGAATCCATTACGCACATGCTTCAATCTATGCAAACACATAATGATCGGTAAAGGAAAGTCTTTTGGTATATTAGATAGTATTTTAACGATACCCTGAAAACTTCCCGCCGAGCCTCCGATAACAACGGCCTTATATCTATTATGTAAATTAAATGTGGACATACTTAACAGATAGACCTTAGTCCTTTATTTTCTTGTAAACTTTTTCTTCGTTGTTTACAACTATAAATTTGTTAGCTATATCACACCAAATCAGAGACTCCTTCGATCCGATGGCCAAATACGCGTATTTGAATAAACTTTCATGAAACTTTTTTAGAACCTCATTTTGTAAGGTCTGGTTAAAGTAGATCATCACATTTCTGCAGAGTACTAGATCAAATTTATTGAAGATCCCGCCTTTCACGAGATCGTGGTTTCTCCAGGAAACGTCTGCTACCAAGGATTGATCAAGAATGGCTTTCCCATTGGCTTCTTTGTAATAGTCCTTTAGTGATTTAGTGCCTTGAAAGCGAATATAGTTTTTTTCGTTAAGCTCCATGCTCTTAATACTGTAGGTGCCCTTTTTTGCCCTTTCCAAAATATGCGTATCCAGGTCGGTAGCTATGATCTGCGCATTATTTAAAAGATCCATTTCCTTAAGTAGAATGGCCATAGAAAACACTTCCTCTCCGGAGGAACAGCCGGCGTGCCAGATTCTTATCTTTTGGTGATTAAGCAGGATAGCAGGGATAATATCATCTCTTAAAACTCTCCAGAATGAAGGGTCCCTGAACATTTCCGTGACATTAACGGTAATCTCATTCAAAAACTCCTGTGCAAATGATCGGTCTTGAAGTTTTCGCAGCAGCCCTTCTACATTTATATTGTATAACTCGAGCACCCTCACGATACGTCTTTTGAATGACGACATGGCATAGTTGGTGAAATCGTAACCATGCTTAGTCTTCACTAGCTCCGTTATGCGCCTTAAATCCGCTATATCTACATCTTTCATTTCTGTCAGTTCTGTTTAGAAAGGCTCATGTTTAAAATCAATTCCAATGTACTAAATACTCAGATTCATCTTCGAGATCGGCAATAAAAATATTTGCGTCCAACGTTCTGCCACTATGAGTTTCCAAATATTGACGGCCGTTTACCTTTGGGAAGGTTTTAAACACTTCGCTAACGCCAAGACCGATAATGTCTTGTTGATCTTTAAGTAAAGAGTTGGCCGCACTTTGATTGATGTTTTTGATCTTCAATTGGTCATTTAGAATGAGAAAACACGTGAAATTCGTCAAGGCCTTTACCTTACCTACATAGG
>JBCCIX010000555.1:0-3077 GCA_039028075.1 Bacteroidota bacterium
AGAACGACTTACTGCTTCTCAGAAAAAATTTGCGCGAATATATCCGGTATTCGATCAAGATGTAAAATATGAAGTTAGGGGGTATACGTTTCCTTTTACACTGTATGCAGCTAAAGAAGTACAGGAGTTTGTTTTCCATAGTGGCCTTGGCAAGTTCACGCATAAGGGTTTTGGAATGCTTGATGTTGCTAACGCCGATCCTAATAAAAGAATAGTTAAGTACAATCTGGAAGCCGTAAAGGTGTAGCACTCTTTTCGGAACGTAGCGTAAGAAGTGGGAAGAGATTCAAGATAACTATCGAGGTAAAACTAGCATTGGGTTCTAAAGTAGACTTTTAATTGTTTCTGGTATTGAGCGTTATCGGTGCGTAGCCTATCAAAAGGTCTGCCGGTAGGTTCATCGGTCTGAAATATACCAGAATTTCGTATTCATTTTCGGTTTCAAAATAATCACCTTCAATAAGGTTAGGACTCAAATTATCGCCCTTCACCAGGTATTGGTAGTTATATATACCTTGTTTTAGTATAGTCTCATACGTAAACTCACCTGAATTATTCAACTGCATGGGTTGTACAGCTAGATAGTTATTCATTTTCCCCACCACATAAATACTGCCGTTTGGTGGTTGCTCAAGGCTTAGATTAAAGCTGACACTCAAGTAGTCTGATTGTACTTTACCATTACCGGTATCCGTATTCTGCACGTAGAAGTCTCCATTGAAATCGTCGTATTGCGCATAGGCTTGAGTGCCTCTAGAGCGATCCGTCATAATGTAAGCTGTACTGGGGTAAGTACCGGTAGTAACACGAGCCACATTTTGCCCCGGATAGCGAACCGACCTGAGATCAAAGATCCTAAACTCGTTACCCGCAAAAAAATTATCTTCTCTCTCAAAAAAACGGTACTCTAACACGCTTTGGCTTTCTTTTATAAATTGGGGTCCTTCCGGGATCATGATATTGTCCCATCTTTGATTTTGCCGCAGTACTACTTTTACCTGCTCTTGAGGATTGAGAATTTCAAATTTTGGATACCTTACTTCAAAGTCTATTTTTTGTCGCCTCCGGTCAACGGACGTGAGACCAATGCGGTTACTGGTCACTTCAACGCCTACCTCCCTTCGATATATCATGAATCGCTTACTGATAATTATATCTTTAGGGTTCGAACCTCTATAAGCCACTAAGAGGTAGTTTCCGGTTTGTTTTACGTTAGGTAGCTTAAATGTATAGTGCACATAACCGATTTTGGTATCTATGCTGTACTCAAATTGGTTTATCATAAACTCATTATAAGTAGAAAGATAATCGAGGGGTTTGAGCTTAGACTGGGTCCAGTTGGCATTGCAATGGATAAGCATCACCCGGTAATCTTCGTGCGATTCTACCAGATCATCAAATTCAAGAACCAGTGTATTCTGGTTTATGGGTGCTACCGGGGAGGCAAACACATCTTCAGGCCGGTTCGTATTTGGATAGAGCTGTACGGTCTTTATTTCCTCTTCATAGCTTTTATCTATAAATTCCAATCTTTTCGATTTTTGATCTACGGATTTACCTGCAAACGAGAAAATGAAAACCGAAAGTAAAATGTACATAGATTTAGTTATTTTGAGGTATCGAAGATAAGCATTCCAACCCTTTAGATGGTTGTTGTGTCTTGGAAACAAACCTAATGCCATATTGCGATTAATGACTTCTGAAAAGGCGCTTATTTCAGGATGTAAAGAAGGTGACAGAAAGTACCAACGGGAGTTATATAACTATTATGCTCCTAAAATGCTGGTAGTATGTATGCGCTATTCTAAGTCAGATCAGGAGGCGGAGGATATTCTTCAAGAGTCCTTTATCAAAATTTTTGAGCACATTAAGAACTTCAAAGAAGAATCAAGACTAGTCTATTGGATAAAGCGAATTGTAGTGAATACGGCGCTTAATCATGGCAGAAAGAAACTTTATATGTTTCCTATGGTAGATGTGAACGAGCTGGACAAGCCACAAGAAAACGACGTGTCTCTAGGCACCTTGCAACTGAACGAGTTATTGAAGATGATCCAGGAGTTGCCCTCCGGTTGCCAAATAATATTTAATCTGTACGCAATAGAGGGATATAACCACAACGAGATTGCTGATAGGCTTGAAATCAGCGTAGGTACTTCTAAATCACAATACTCACGGGCTAGGCAATTGCTTCGTGAAATGATAGAAAAGGAGGAATTAACGTATGGAAACGCCAAATAAATTTGAAGAGCAATGGAGATCGGCATTTGAAGATGCCGAAATGCCACCAAATCCTGCGGTATGGGACAAAGTGGAACTTGCCATTGCGAACTCGGCAAATACAAAATTTAAGAGAAGAATACTTTTTTTTAAGTTGATGGCAGCAGCCTCTGTGGCCTTTGCGCTTACCGTAGCAGGGGTTGGGCTCTATCAGAACATGACATTTGAAGATTCAAGCGTAATCGCTGAAAAGAATCCCGAAACTGCCGATAGTAAACCTTCGATTGAATCCGATGTAGAACGTTCTGAAAGTCTCCAGGAGCAGGCTCAGAGATCTTCAGCAAGGGCAGAAAGTAACCAGTCATTTCAAAAAGGCGGTGACCAGGAGAATATGGATCAGTCAAATGAGCAGCAGATTGACCGAGGCTTAACGAATAATGCGGCTGATGCTGCCAAAAGTAGAATTTTGGCAGCAAAGGATAACGATAACCGTATCGAACCCGCTCACATAAGCTCAATAGACGATCAGTCTGAAAGATCTACGAAAGGAACGGCGCAGCCTAGTGACCGACAACGTTTGGTGACCGCAGATATTCCTGAGAAACTGGACAAGCGCATGGCGGCATTAGAGTCTTTCTCATTTTCTGACCCTGACCTTCGTATGGTACCCTGGTACGGTGCTGTGGTAAAAGAGAAAAAAAGGACGGACAAGGAAATGTGGGCAGGATTAGGCATGTTAGGCGGGGGATTTGATCCTGCAGGTGGTGTATCCTCTGAAAGTAATCCGAACGATGCAACCTTTAGTCTGACAGAAAATAGTTTTAGTGAATTTCCGCAAGCTCCGGTAATTGGTAAAG
>JBCCIX010000556.1:0-3071 GCA_039028075.1 Bacteroidota bacterium
GGGTTTTCATTTAACTAGCTTTTAAAAGGTTATTCTGTTTAAATATGTGCGTTCTGATTTCTTTTTTGTCCAAATCGAACCAGGCACATTCCACAAGGTATGAGCTTTTGCCTTTCATGTAACTCAAGACTTCCATTACTCGCCCATCTCGCGCGTTTTTAACGCGCTCTCCTTTCTTAAAGAGTCTTTTCATAAGTATTCAAAAATTCAAAGATCGTATCTTAATTCTACGCAATTTTTTTGACTCTGATTATAAAATTGCTGAAAATTATAGACCTAATCCGTAGTAATAGGATCCGGGCTGATCCTCATAGATGCCCTCTAGCAGCACGCCCCCCTTTTTATTTTCAAGGATGTTTTGAACATCTTCCTTGGATTTCACCGGTTTCCCGTCAACACTGGTAATGATAAAACCTTCACGCATATCCGTGTGTTTCTGGATTTGTCCTCTTCCAATTTGAGTGACACGCACCCCACTTTTAATGTCAAGACGCTTCAATGTTTTGGCATCAAGGTCTTCAAGATCTGCACCGAGAACGGTAAATACGTTTTCCGGGGTTTTTTCAACTATATCTGTACTACCGTCACGATTTTTAAGGGTCACATCAAAAGTCATTTCTCTACCGTCACGATCTACTTGCACCTTTACCACATCTCCGGGCCGTTTACTTCCAATATACCCAATAAGTTGAGCCGTATTGTTAACTTTGATATCATCTGCCTGGATAATGACGTCACCCTCTTTTATACCGGCATCAAGAGCACCACTTTTGGACGATATATCGCTGATGTAAGCTCCTGCATCCACTTCTAAGTCATTCTCCCTGGCAAATTCACTGTTAACACTATTAATAGTCACCCCTAGCCATCCGCGCTGCACCACGCCATAAGTTATCAGGTCTTCTACAACCCGGTTCACTATGTTTGAAGGCACTGCAAAGGCGTAGCCAGAATAAGCTCCGGTAGGGCTAGCAATGGCTGTATTGATACCTATTAAATCACCGTTTAAGTTTACAAGAGCGCCACCACTATTGCCTGGATTAACCGCTGCATCGGTTTGAATGAATGATTCAATGGCCCTGTTCACACTATCGCCAGGTACTCTTCGCAAATTAGAACCTATGATATTGATACTCCTACCTTTAGCGCTGACTATTCCGGCAGTAACGGTCGAGTTCAGATTAAAAGGATTACCTACAGCTAACACCCATTCCCCTACTTTCACTTTATCTGAATCTACCAAAGATAAATAGGGTAAGTCCTCCTCTTGAATTTTGATAACCGCCAAATCACTGGTGGGGTCGGTACCGATTACTTTCGCACTGAAACTTCTGTTATCATGCAAAGTAACCTCGAGCTCATCCGCACCGTCAATCACGTGGTTATTCGTTACAATGTAACCATCATTGTTGATCAGGACACCGGAGCCCGTACCTTGCTGTGGCCTGGGGCTACCGCCCCTGTCATCCCGAAAAAAAGGACCAAAAAACTCCCTAAATTGATCCGGAACTTGTTGATCTCGTGTGGAATAATTTGCCCTTTGTGTAGATCTGATGTGCACTACAGCCGGCATTACTTTTTCGGCGGCTGTCGTGAAATCCAAAGGGGCATAAGTGCCGTTCATTGGACTGTAAGCTGCCTGCACTACAGGAGCCTTATTTACTATTTCTGTGCCATCTTTTTCAGGACTCCCTTTTATCAATTCATAGCTTCCTACTGTAATTAAACTACCTAATACGGAAGCTGCTATCAATGCACCAAATTTCTTCATACTTCTATAAATTGATTAAATTTAAACTTTGGGTTAATAATAACATACAGCAGAAAGCTGTAAAATAAGTAAACAATAATTACGATAGAAAGAGCACAAATGTTGTGCCGTTTAACAAAAATTAACGCTCTGAATTTATTCAGAGCGTTAACTAATCCGTCACCTTTATCCTATGCTTATTAGTCTTGAAGGCTTTTGCTTTGCTTCTTCTTTTTTTGGTATGTCTAAGTGCAATACGCCATCATTATACTTTGCCGCTATCTTACTGTTTTCAACGCTCTTTGGCAGGTTGAATGATCTACTGAAAGACTGATAGCTGAATTCCCGCTTGGTATATTCACCTTTAGCTTCTTTCTCTTCCCTTTTCTCGTAGGAGATAGTAAGAAGATCATTATCTAATTCTACTTTGAAATCTTTCTTATTCACACCAGGTGCCGCTAACTCTACGTGATAAGCATGTTCATCTTCACGAATATTAACCGCAGGTACACTGGACCTCGATTGATTGTTCAAGTCTGAATTAAAGAAATCCCTATCGAAAAAATTGTCGAAAAATGCAGGGAATAAATCGTTGTTTGTTCTTCTAATAAGTGTCATAATATTTTCTTTTTGTTTGTTTTTAAACTTTTAGCACTGAATTATCAACTCAAATGCCATTCTGTTTAAAGACTGTAAATCGGAAATTATGTCATTATTATTACAACTTTAATTAAAAAATACAGACATTATGTCTGATCAATTTGACATTTTTACTTTTTGACCAACTGTCCGTCACGGTATTCGTACTGCAGGGTCACGTTACCTTCCTGATCATACCACTTGGCAACACCGTTTAGTTTTCCATTTTCATAAGGGCTTTCTTCCATGATATTGCCATTATCATAATACTTTTTTAACGTTCCCTCCAACTTGCCATTATCATAGAGCCTTCGCTCCACCACCTTGGTGCGCTTATAAGCAAGATAATCCCCATCATACTGACCATTATTATAATAAGCTTTCAGTAATAATTGACCTCTATCATCAAGTTCGAGATGAGCCCCTTGTTTGACCCCGTTGATGTACGTAGTAACAGATTTTACCAGCTCGTTATTATGATAAGTCGTCCAGGTACCGTGTTTCTGACCATTTAAATAATCACCTTGTTCCGAGGGTATTCCCGGACTACGCTCTACGGTTATCTTTATCAGATTTGGATTATGAGCATAGGGCTCTTTTTTAGCACCGGCAGGAATACTTGCCATTCCTTCTACGGTAGCTTCGTTTAATTCGGCCGATTGTGTACAGGCAATGAAAAAAA
>JBCCIX010000557.1:0-3064 GCA_039028075.1 Bacteroidota bacterium
CTGATTCGTAGTATTTAACTCATCAAAAAACTATTTCAGACGGAAATTAGTGGGGTAGGAAAAAACTGTCAGTGGCTTTTTTTACTCAGTTCAAAACTGAATTCGGCAGAGTTTTCGTAAACATCCGTGGCAGTCAGTTTAAGATGGATAGCTCCTTTCGTATTCCATTTCCCGTTCAAACTTAGTTTTTCAGCATCAAAAGATATCCATTCGGGAATTTCAGAACCATCTTCCAGGGATAGTTTAAAGGTCAGTTGCTCTTGATCCACATCTTTGAATACATCGGCAGGAAAAGTTAATTGAAATATCTCGTTGTATTTCACAGAAGCTTCCATTTGGGTATTGTAGGCATAGGGACGAAACACCGACTTCGTGCTTACCCAATAAATGTCAGAATCATAAACCTCCTGCCCATTTTTTTGAGTTACGCTCGTTCGGCTGAAAAAAAGGAATTGATTATCTGGTGAAACAAAGGGACGCTGTTCAATTTCCTTGCTATTGATTAAGGTGTCCAGCCGGTCAGGAGGCGTCCATGAGCCATCTTTTGTGCGATAACTGATGTACAAGTCATGCTTAGAGGCGAATTCACTTCTCCAGGATTGAATAATAATGTAGTCTTCATTAGGGGACAGAAACAAGCTTTCTTCATCAGCTTCAGAACTTAATACCTCTGATTTTTGAACCGCGGAGTATGTACCTGACTCGAGTTGCGTATGGTAGATATCACCACAACATTGGTATTGATCGTCTCGATTGGAAGTGAAGTAAAACAGCCCATTCCTCGATAGCCCATGTCCGGCTTCTCTCGAGGAGGAGTTGAAAATAGAATCCATAGGTTGGGGTTCAATCGCCCGGTGGTCGTAATACTTCGCTACCCATAGATCTGCGGCGGCATCACCCACTGATTTGACGAAATAGAGTTCATCCCCGGAAGGAGAGAACATCGGGAAAAAGGTATTGATATTGTCAGGGAGAAATGATCTATCCGGAGTGGTCCATTTTCCATTTGCGTTGCGCATAAGATAAATACAAGTTTCTTCAGGGTTTGATTCATGGGCTACACCAAAGGCCATGCTCTTACCGTCTGAAGAAAGGGTAAACCCCAGATCGAACCTGCCTTCAACCGACACGATGCCTTTCCCGAAAATTTTTGGTATACGGTCAGGAGTTTCCTGACCTAGGTAATTAATACCTGGTGCTTCCTTGGGTTGCTCGGTTGAACATGAGAGAGACCAGAGTAGAAAACAGAGTATAAAAGTATATCGATTCATAGTAAGGTTGATTCGTGGATACTCTGAACTGTTACCTTCGCGTTTGTAGCAATTCTGAATCCTAAGTCATCAATTTTGAAGGAGAAGGGATGGCTTCTTCGTCTCGTAGTAGCCATAACGCTCCTTTCCTGGTCACACCAGCCACCACCGCGAAAAACACGGTATGTTCCGTAAACGGTTTCGTCATAGATATCTGAGCACCATTCCCAAACGTTTCCTAACATGTCATAAAGCCCCCAAGGGTTGGGTTTCTTTTGCCCAACCTCCCGGGTTCTATGATCAGAATTGTCTTTATACCAGGCCACTTCGTTCAATTCGCCGTACCTAACGTCTTTGATTCCGGCCTGACAAGCATATTGCCATTCCGCTTCCGTGGGAAGTCGAAATCCATTAGCTGTAAAATTTAGGGTTACTTTCTCCTTTACTAAATCAATCCTATAGTACGCATCCCGTCCTAAACGTTGGGATAGCGCATTACAAAAGTTCACAGCTTGAATCCAAGACACGGTTTCAACCGGTAAATGGCGACCTTTTATGGTGGAAGGATTCTCATTGATTACGGCTTCATAAATTTCTTGAGTTACCGGGAATTTGCAGAGTTCAAATGAGTCTATATCCACTGACCAGGTGGTTTTGGTTCGGTCATCCCTCATGTCGACCGATCCTTTTGGAATGGTTACGAATAGGTCATTTACGATGGCTATATCCAATTTTGATGTGATAATTTTAGGGGTGCGATGATGGATAAAAATGAGTGTAAATTGTATTCAAGTATAACCTTTACCAAAGGTAGAGTTATATGATGTTACGATCCTGGTCTCAAAAAGATTAAATTAACATGGATCAGTAGTAACTGCTGCGAGCGGTTAGCAAGATCATCAGTCTAAACCCAAAGTTGTTAAATCTTTATCTATCAGCTATGGGTGGTATTTTTTAGCTCGTGCAGAACCACATTTCCTCTTGGAGAAATTTCATACCCGTCAGTTAAGCTGATAGTCAGTCCGAGGTTCTTTAGTTTCCTAATATTCAATTTAAACCACTCTTTTTCGTATCCGAGTTGTGTCGAATATTCAAGCGCATATTTACCTGGTTCTCTATCCAAAAGGTCGAGTACTTTAAACGTCCAGTTCTTTACTTTTCCGCTGGTATCCAACCTTTTTAGCTTATCCAAAATTTTGGTCATTTCAGCATTAGAGATGTTGGAGTTTTCCCTCAGTGCAATTCGCGGGTCGACCCCCTCAAGATCAAACTCTATTTTATAAATGTCTCCGGTTTCTTTGAAGGCTAGTTCTTTATTAAGCTCTTTTCGATCTGCGTAACCCGCCTGAACGATTTCATGATCCGAAATCTGGTCATAATCGATGATCTTAACGGATTTAATTCGTAGTAGTCCTGCTGGTGTTAGAAGCGTTTTGCTTTCCGTTACGGATGGTCGTGACCATTTTCTAAAAGCGATTTTAATCTCACCTTGTTCAATCAGATCCAGAAACTTCTTTTTGAAAAGCATTTTTCCTTATTGGCACTAATCGACATCATCTTACGACGAGTCGCCATATTTCGTGAATTTATTATTTAACTGGGTTCAAACGCTTCTCATACTCACCTAAGGCATTCCAGATGGAATAGAATTGATCGACTCCACCGGAACCACGTACTGAGGTATTAATCATTAAAATTCGGCCGGTTTTAGTGGCTGGATCAAAAAACATAAAAGTGGCAATTCCCGGATCACCACCAGTGTGTCCCACATATCCTTTAGGGGTAAATCCCATAAAAATCCCGGTGTTGTATTC
>JBCCIX010000558.1:0-3061 GCA_039028075.1 Bacteroidota bacterium
AGCGAAGTTCCATTTAACGGTAGGGACGGAAATCCTGCGATAGAATCAGGGTAGCCGACATCTAAAAGATCGAGAAAAGTAGGCGCAAGATCGACTACGTGACCGGGTTGTGATGTGATACGTCCGGGGGCTATTACTTTTGGCCAGTACGCAATAAAAGGCGTATTAGCTCCTCCTTCTAACCCTGCTTGTTTGTATTGACGATAAGGTGTGTTGCTTGCATTGGCCCAGGTGGCCCGAAGACTCCAAAACGAGTTTGCCGGTCCGGGTAGCACGTCTTTGACCTTGTTGGTGTAGAACGGGCAAGCCCCATTATCATTCAGGAATAGGATGAGGGTGTTGTTGAGTTTATCAGAGGCTTCTAACTTGGCTAGTATTCGGCCTATGTTTTGATCCATGCGGTCAATCATTGCCGCATACACGGCCATTTCAAGGTCCAGTGAGTCTTTTTTCGCAGAAGAAAGTGTATCCCAAGCATAATAGTCGGTGTAATCTGGAATCAATGGGCCTCTGAATGTATTTAGGTTTTTCTCAGGGGGGCTTAGCTTCGCGTTGTTTGGGAGAACGCCTATCTTCTGCATTCTAGCAAAGCGTTCCTCCCGGATTTTATCCCATCCTTTTAAATACGTTCCTCGGTATTTTTTTATATCCTCAGGGCGGGCCTGCAACGGATAATGGGCGGCGTGGTAGGGCAAATAAAGAAAAAAAGGTCGATCTTCAATGAGTACCTCATCTAGCCATCTTATGGCATAATCAGTAATGAAATCAGTTTTATACATGGGCGCTTTTTCATAGTCGATCTCATCGGCTTTAAGTTCTTTACCTTGTAAGAAGAAAGGGCGCCTGAATTGGCCGGATGGTGGAAGGAAATACTCGGTGGTAGCCCAGAAGTAGAATGACTGATCAAATACCTGTTCAGCCTTGCAATAGTCTGGCACCCAGGAATCAAAGTGTTCTTTTCCGCTCATCAGATTTTTGTAGCCGGCCTGCTTGGTAAGGTGGGCCAAATGGACCGCACCGTTTCCTCCGGTATACAAACCAGTCAGTAGGGAGGACCTGGTTGGGTTACACTTTGCCATGTTATAAAAGGTCTGAAAGCGTAAACCTTCATTCGCCAAACGATCAAGATTAGGTGTCTGGATTTCTCCTCCGTACGCACCGAGGTCGGAGAATCCTACGTCGTCGGCCATGATAAGAATGATGTTTGGTGTGCTCCTTTCTTGATCATTTTGGCAACTGGCCAATAGAGCCAATAAGATGATTAAGATTTTTTTTCGGTGTTTTTTTGTCATGTGTTAGTTGTTTACTCGATGCGCTGGCAACTGAGCTACGGTGTTGGCACCCACCTGGTGCATCACCTGTACCAGCTGCTTTTTCAACAAGTTGATCGTGTGATGTCCTCCATTAGTACCAAGGGCTCCAACGCCGTACATGAAGGTGCGACCCATAAATGTGAAATCGGCACCTGCAGTAAGACAGTTAGCTACATCGGATCCGTTTCTGATGCCGCTGTCGATCATTAAGGGTAGTCGATCAGTTCGATGACGGATGATTTCTTGTAAGCTGCTGATCGATGATCTTCCACTGTCTAATTGTCTTCCTCCGTGGTTGGAGACGATGACTCCGTCTGCTCCAATGGCAACTACTTTTTGATAGTCTTCATAGGTTGAAATTCCCTTTACAACCAACTTGCCTGGCCACTTATCTCGTAGCTTTTTCAGAATCTCCTGAGTGAGTACACCAGAGAAAGTTTTGTTCATAAAAAGCCCCAAGTGATGTAGATTGATGCCCTTTGGTAAGTAGGGTGCTAGTGTTTGAAATTTAGGAACACCTGCTCTTAAGGTGCTTATTACCCAAGAAGGTTTAGAGCAGATCTGAACAAGATTTCTAAAGGATAGTTTTGGTGGGATAGAAAGTCCATTTCTAATCTCTTTGGCGCGATAACCAAAAGAAGGAACATCTGCCAACACAACCAATACATCAATTTGCGCAGCTCGAAGTCGGTTAAGAATCTCATCTTGCAAGCTTTCTTCAATGGGATTGTACAGTTGAAACCAGGTATTGTCCTCCGCCAATTCGCTCACCCGCTCAATACTGGCAGTACCCACAGTGCTCAATATGTAGGGAATGTTGTGGACTTTAGAGGCTTTTGCTAGGATTTCAGTAGCTCCAGGCCAGATGAGGCCTTGCAATCCGACCGGAGCAACCCCAAATGGGAGATCAAATGATTTACCAAATAAACTGACTTTAGTATTCGGAGCCTTTCTTTCCCGGAGGTAGAAGGGTTCAAGCTCTAATGTTCTAATTTCTGCAGTATTTTTTGCCAGATTGATTTCGCTGAGACAACCCCCTTCGAGGTAATCAAATACAAAGCCAGGTATCCTCCTGCACGCTTGCTCCTGCAAATAGGAAATATCAGGGTAGTTGTTGTTGAAGTAATCTTTCAATATTGGTTCCTCATTTGCTCGTTACCGCCAAAATCATCTCCAGAAATACCTGCATACCGGGATCTGGTATGCCTATGCTCTTGTCTCCAAATATGCGAGCTCGTCCCTGCAGATTGGGTTTGGCCGTGTATTCCTCCACGGCTTCTTGTACTTTTTGGTGGATAGCTATACCCAGTTCCTCAAAACTGGTAGCCTCACACGTTTCTGAGGCGATTTTAGCTGCATAAATAGCATCTAGCACTGTCTTTTGACCTAATTCACTTTTACCTCGTTGTGCCATTTTATCCAAAGCGGTGCTTAGAATAGGGGGTATGTCTGTGGTGTAAAGTTCGGTTTTACCCTTGCAGTAAATGGCCGCCGCCATGAGGCCTGTGGAGAGAATAGTACCATAAGAGGACGCACGGTTTTCTACGAATGACTTGGCGAAGCCCATTAACGCCATCCCCAAATCTTCCGGCCAATCGGGGCTGCGCTCTAAAGCCGCTTGAAAACCTGTTTTCATGGTGATCCCAATGTCTCCGTCACCCAGTTTTCCATCCAGCTGATTAAGTGCCTCATACTGACGACTGATGTGTTGGGAAATAGTTTCTACTGCCTTGATAAGATCATTTCGG
>JBCCIX010000559.1:0-3046 GCA_039028075.1 Bacteroidota bacterium
CGCCAGCTTTCTGAGGCAAAAAATACGATAGAACAGCAAAACAATATACTCGAAGAAAAGGTCCGGGAACGCACGAAAGAATTAAATGAGACCAACGCCGCTTTGATGAAGTCAAACACTGACCTGGATAACTTTATCTACAAGACCTCTCATGACATCCGGGGTCCCCTAGCGACCTTACAAGGTATGTGCAACGTAGCGCTCATCGATATTAAAGATAACAAGTCCAGGGACTATTTTGAAAAAATTGGTCATACGGCCTATCGATTGAATGAAATCTTATCTAAACTGCTGATCATTAATCAAATCAATAACTCTCTTATTTCCACCGACAAAATAGATCTAAAAGAACTCATTAAAGGAATTATAAAAGAACACGCTGCTCTGCCAGGTTACAGTGATATTAAGGTCGATAACCGAATTAATCATCTTGAGCACTTCGAGTCCGATGAGGTACTTTTGAAGATCATATTAGGCAACCTTATCTCAAATGCCTATAAATTTCATAATAGCTCAAACCGAGTTAACTCTTGGATAAAGCTTGAGGGGAGAAGAGATAACGGTCATTTTCAGCTCGAAGTTATTGATAACGGCATAGGTGTCGATGACAAAGCTTCGTCTAAGATCTTTGAAATATTCTCGAAAGCTTCTGAAGTTTCCGATACTGCGGGTTTGGGGCTATATCTGGTGAAGCTCGCCGTGGAAAAACTTGAAGGTAAAATTGAGCATTCCAAAACGGAAGAGGGATTTACTAAATTCTCTGTAGAGCTACCCACTACTTAATATACGCTAAAGCTTAAAAAGCACTATTCATAGAGTATTGGATCACCTATCTTAGCGCCTTCAATTATTTTTAAATGTCAGAGAAGTTCAATCGATATACCATTACTGCTGCCCTACCTTATGCGAATGGCCCGGTACACATTGGTCATTTAGCGGGAGTTTATGTCCCTGCGGATATCTATGTTCGCTACCTCAGAAATAAAAAGCGAGAAGTGGTTTTTGTCTGTGGGTCCGATGAGCATGGAGTAGCTATCACGTTACGCGCCCGGAAGGAGGGGGTAACTCCACAACAGATTGTAGATAAATACCATGGCATTATTCAGAACTCTTTTGAAAAGTTGGGGATATCGTTTGACATCTATTCGAGGACCTCAGCAAAGACACACCACGATACGTCGTCGGCGTTATTTAGGAAGCTCTACGACCAAGGAGTTTTCGAAGAGAAAACCAGTTCGCAATACTACGATGAAGAAGCAGGTCAGTTTCTGGCCGATCGGTACATTATCGGGACCTGTCCTAACTGTGCTTATGATGAGGCCTACGGCGATCAGTGTGAGCGATGCGGTGCTGCTTTGAGCCCCAATGAATTGATTAATCCCAAGTCGGCGTTGAGCGGCGCTACACCCGTAAAGAAAGAAACAACACATTGGTTTCTTCCCATGCAAGATTATGAGGTATGGTTAAGAAAATACATTCTGGAAGGTCACAAAGAGTGGAAAACTAATGTGTATGGCCAGTGTAAATCCTGGTTGGATACAGGACTTAAACCCCGGGCTATGACCCGTGACCTGGATTGGGGTGTTCCGGTTCCTATTGAAGGTGTGGACGGAAAAGTACTTTACGTATGGTTTGATGCACCCATTGGTTATATTTCGGCCACAAAGGAATGGGCTCAAGCAAAGGGGGTAGATTGGGAACCCTATTGGAAGCATGAAGGCACCCGGTTAATCCATTTTATTGGAAAAGATAACATCGTATTTCACTGCATAATATTTCCGAGCATTCTGAAGGCCGATGGCGGATTTATCCTGCCGGATAATGTTCCGGCCAACGAATTTTTGAATTTAGAAGGAGAAAAGATCAGTACATCTCGAAATTGGGCGGTTTGGCTCCATGAGTTTCTGGAAGAGATGCCCGGAAAGGAAGATGTGCTTCGCTACGTACTCTGTGCGAATGCCCCTGAAACCAAAGACAATGATTTTACCTGGAAGGATTTTCAGGCTAGGAATAATAATGAACTCGTAGCTATTTACGGTAACTTCGTGAACAGGGCTCTGGTACTAACCCAAAAGTATTTTGATGGCATACTCTGTGAATCGGGAGCGTTTTTCGATGCAGAAAAGGAGTTATTAAAACGCCTCAATTTGGCTCCCGAGAGGATCAGCCAAGGGTTAGATAATTTTAAGTTTAGAGAAGCACTTTCTGAATTTATAGATCTGGCGCGATATGGTAATAAGTACCTGGCAGATACCGAACCGTGGAAGTTGGTGAAGACGGACCCCAAAAGGGTTGAAACCATTTTGAATTTAGCGCTTCAAGTGGTAGCTAACTTAAGTTTACTGGGCGAACCGTTTCTTCCCCATACCTCTAAAAAATTAAGGGCCATGCTAAATTTGGATTCAGCGGATTGGGAAGTAGTCGGTTCCAATGATATTCTTCCTTCGGGACACCGAATAAATAAGCCGGAACTACTCTTTGAGAAGATAGATGATGAGAGCATACAAAAACAAATAGATAAACTAGAGAAAACCAAATTGGAAAATCAAGCTACCCCCAAAGAAGTGTCACCTTTAAAACAGGTAATTACATTTGATGATTTTGTAAAAATGGATATTCGGATCGGTACTATATTGGAGGCGGAAGCCGTTCCGAAATCGAAAAAACTACTAAAGCTCCTCGTAGATACCGGAATTGATAAAAGAACTATTTTGAGTGGTATTGCTCAGCACTTTTCGTCAGAAGAAGTACTAGGAAAACAAGTATGTGTTTTAGTTAATCTGGCACCCCGGAAAATGATGGGTATCGAGTCGCAAGGTATGATCTTGATGGCCGAAGACAGTCAAGGTAAGTTGAGCTTCATCGCACCGCCTGATTCAGTTGACAACGGCTCATCGGTAAGTTGACACTATTATGGACGCAGACCATCTTATCAATGCCTCATTACAAATCATACCGTTGTCAGGTGCAAAGGGCCATTATCACTACATTGATGAAGCCATTAAAGTAATTCAAGAGAGTGGCTTAAAATATATGGTCACACCTA
>JBCCIX010000560.1:0-3042 GCA_039028075.1 Bacteroidota bacterium
CGTTTGGAAGAGGATTATACGTTTCTTTTGGATGGGATACCTCTTACACTACAACCGGGCCAAATCACCACCAGTACATATCTTCAACAAATCGAATTCGATAAAACGGCAAAGCCTTTAACAGCCTTTAGCTTTAATCGGGAATTCTATTGTATTCAGGATCACGATGAAGAAGTATCATGTAACGGTGTCATATTCTTTGGCACGCAAAACACACCCATCATAACTTTAGACGCGGAGGAAAAAAAGAAATTTGATTTACTATATGAGGTGTTCCTGGATGAATTTAAGACCAAAGACAACATTCAAGGGGAGATGCTTAGAATGCTGCTAAAAAGATTAATCATTAAAACCACGCGACTGGCAAAAAGTCAACTGGTGCCAAGGGAACTAAACGAAACACAGGTAGATGTGATCAGAAAATACAACGTCTTGGTTGACATCCACTTCAAAAGTAAGCGACATGTGAGTGATTACGCGGAGTTGCTTTTCAAATCTCCTAAAACGTTATCCAATTTATTTGCGAAGTA
Source organism: Bacteroidota bacterium (assembly GCA_039028075.1). Classification (GTDB taxonomy): domain Bacteria; phylum Bacteroidota; class Bacteroidia; order Cytophagales; family Cyclobacteriaceae; genus Fulvivirga. The sequence goes on from JBCCIX010000560.1 coordinate 531, forward strand.
TGGACAACGGACACCTTTGCAGATTATTCACGAGCGATTAGTACTTGAAGCTAAAAGACTTTTGTTGTATACGGACAAAACAGCCAAGGAAATTGCTCATGAATTAGGGTTTGATGAGGTAACTTCTTTTCATAAACTATTCAAAAAGGTGGTTCATCAAAGCCCTCAGCAGTTTAAAATTGAGATGAAAAACACATAAAAGGAAAAATGGACAATCCCTAAGGAAATTCTAACCTTCACTCATTCTTAAGACACCCGTAACATTGTATTGTAATTAAAAAAAAGAAAACAAATAAAATACAATTATGGCAACTTTTAGTGTACCCACCAGAGATGAGGTAAGCGAAAATAACCAGGCTATTTTCGATAATTTACAAAAAGGTTTAGGTTTTGTTCCGAATCTTTACGCCACCTATGCTTATAGCGATACTGCCTTAAGCGATTATCTGGCACTCCAAAATAGAAGGAGTTCTCTGAAAGCAAAAGAGAGAGAAGTAATCAACTTGGTGGTGAGCCAGGTAAACGAATGTGACTACTGTCTAGCAGCACATACTGCGCTTGGAAAAATGAACGGTTTTACCGAAGAGCAAATTCTCGAGATCAGATCAGGAGAGGCCTCGTTCGATGCTAAGTTCGATGCACTAGCAAAATTTGTTAAGGATATAACCGTAAATAGAAGTAAACCATCAGTTGAAGTAACAGATAATCTTTTAGCTGCCGGTTATACAAAAGAAAATCTCGTTGATATCATCGTAGTTATTGGCGATAAGATCATTAGTAACTTTATTCACGGTGCTACCCAGATCCCTGTTGATTTTCCTGCTGCCCCCGCTTTAGAGGTGGCAACCGCTTAATAACACATAAAGTATAAAGTTGCTCGACGTTGGTCGGGAGAACTATTTTTAATATATAAATGAATTTAAAAACATGAAAAATTTAATAGCATCTATTATTCTAGGATTATTGATGATCTCCAGCATAGTAAGTTTCGCTCAGGAAACTGAGATCGTAAAACTTAATCAAACACCTGGTAAGTTCGAAACCACTGAATTAACACTTAAAGCAGGTCAACCCTACGTTTTTGAAGTCACCAATAAAGGAGTAGATCACAAGGTAGGTTTTGTAGTAGCGCCCGAAGGCAAGACAGATCAGACTAACCATATTCAAAGCGCTTACTTGACCAAGACTGTAAAAAATGGTGAGTCGGCAAAATCAAAAGTTGTTACCCTGGAAAAAGGAGAATATGTATATTTCTGTCCTATGAACCCAACACCCCAATATAAAATTTTAGTAGAGTAAGGTTGATTTTGGACTGAGTAAAGGCGCAGCTTACGAAAGTTGCGCCTTTTTTATTGAAGCTCGTGGTACCGAAAGCAATCAATGGTATGATCATTTACTAAACCACAGGCCTGCATATGCGCATATATGATTGTACTTCCCACGAATTTGAATCCTCTCTTTCTGAGATCTTTACTTAAAGCATCAGATTCTTTCGTGGTAGCAGGCACTTCATTCATGTCTTTCCAGTGATTTACGATGGGTCGGCCATCTACGAACAGCCAGATGTAGTTGTCAAATCCGTTAAATTCCTCTTGTACCTCCAGAAATTTTTGTGCGTTATTTACGGTGGCCCTTATCTTCAATTGATTTTTGATAATACCATCGAAAACTAGCAACTCCTGGATTTTCTTTTCATCAAATCGTGCGACCACATCAACGTCGAAATTGGCAAAAGCTCTAAGATAACCTGCTCTTTTTTTAAGCACAGTAGCCCAGCTTAAACCGGCCTGAGCTCCTTCCAAAATAAGAAATTCGAAGTGTTTTCTGTCTTCATGCACAGGAACTCCCCATTCCTGATCGTGATACTTTATATAGTCATCAAATTGATTCTCCGCCCAGGCACATCTTTTTTTATCAGTCATTTTACCAGTTTATTTAAATTTAGAAAATTGAATTTTAAAGCACTTATCATGAAGTCATATATAGCCATCCTTCTAATTCTCAGTAGTACCAGATTTTGTTTTGCACAGTCTCCGGAAGAAAGAATCCAGGAGCTGGAAATAGAACTGTTTACCCCTCCAAAACCCGTTGCCAACTATGTAAAAACGGTTAGAACGGGGAATCTCATTTTTACGGCCGGCCACGGTCCGGGTAAAGCCGATGGAACCAATGTTAAAGGTCGACTGGGTGATGACTTAACGGTGAAAGAAGGGTATGAGGCAGCCCGGATTTCTTGTATTTCGCTGTTATCCTCGTTAAAAGCAGCACTTGGTGATCTCAACAAAGTAAAGCGTATCGTGAAAGTGACAGGCATGGTCAACAGCAGCGCAGATTTTTATGATCAACCTAAAGTAATCAATGGCTGCTCAGATTTGTTAGTTGAGGTTTTTGGAGAGAAAGGGAAGCATGCCCGTTCGGCAGTAGGAATGGTATCTCTTCCTTCAAACATTGCGGTGGAGATTGAAATGATTGTAGAAATAGAAGATTAATAATGACTACCTAAAGTATCTAA
>JBCCIX010000561.1:0-3041 GCA_039028075.1 Bacteroidota bacterium
ACAAGCAGCTTCTGGAACTTCAATGGAACAAAGGTCCGGCTGCCCTGCAGGTATTTGAAGAAGCACAACTTTTCGGGGAGATGACCTCCAAACTACCACATTTGTAGCAACTATTTTGCGCTTTTTAGGAATATGAGTTAGCAGGTCGAAAGACCTGCCTGCACCGCAAGATGTTATCTTGTAGATGCAATTCATGAATTGCTCTACAGAACTGTCTTCCCAATCCAATACCCAGCAAAAGCCATTAGCATACCCAAAACCAGGCTGGCTAGAGTGTAGGCTACAGAGGTCATAATATACTTCTGTCCGATAAGGCTTACATTTTCCATGGCAAAAGTCGAAAAGGTAGTAAAGCTACCACAAACGCCAACCCCAAGGAAAAGTCTTAGATCAGGAGATATATTTGATTTTACAAAAAGTCCAATAATAAAACCCAGTACCAAACTACCCAGAACATTTACAAGGAAAGTACTGAGAGGAAAAACCCCGACAAAGCGCCTATCTATCCATAGGTAGGCTAGGTAACGGAATATGCTGCCCGTAAATCCGCCGATACCTACAAGTAATACCTGTTTCATTTGTTTTCCATAAACTTCCTTCCACATTTGCTTTTGAGGTATTTCACAGTCTCCAAATAATTGGTATGTTCCTGAAGACTCAATGTTAATTTTTTTCCATTCTCAAATAACACCACAAGCTCTTTAAAGGTACCTCCGGCAGTTTTTACTATCTGTTCGGTCCAATGTCTAATGTCTTTAATGGAGAAAACACTTTTTTTAAATCTTAATGGGAAATGGATGCTAATCTTATTTTTTCCGATTTTGACACGTTTATACCCGAGCATCGTTTTAGCCATTAAGCCAAGAGCGAGTGGACCAAGGACAACGACGATGGCATACTGATACCATATAACTGTATCTGATTCAAATACACTCAAAAGCATATATCCGGAGAGGCACAGGCAAATTGTGATGAATATGCCTATAGATACAATGGTATTAATTTTGGGCTTCACTATGATCATTCGCCCCAAAGAAAATAAAATTAGCCTTAAGAAGGTTAGACTCTGATTAAGTTTGGTTTAAACGGTTTCCTCCGCTTCTGCCAAGTTGGGCACTTCTATCATTACCGTTGTCCCTTTTTTTAATTCAGAATCTAGATTTATACTTCCTCTCAGTTTATCTACCGTTTCCTTAACTATATATAATCCCAATCCAGAACCTGCATTATCCTCAGTGGCTCGATAGAACATTTTAAACACGTTTTTCAAGTGCTTCTTTGGAATTCCCTTACCATTATCTACGACTGCTATTCGGGCCGTCGTATCGTCTATTTTTGCCGTTATTTTTATGTGCGGATCTTTGCCATTAGAATAACGAATGGCATTTGAAATCAGATTGTTAAATACTACCTTCAGTCTCTTAGTATCTGATTTGAACAGATGCGTCTGATCGATTTCTATTTCTTTGGTCACCGTTTTCTCTTCAGAGCCATACTTAAGTTGATCAAATATATCATTGATCATTTTTTCGAAAGATATTTGCTCATGAACAACTTCAAGTCTGGCATTCCTAGACAAGTCAAGGATGTCTTTTATAAAAGTGTCCTGTTGCTCGGCGCTTTGTGCGATCATTAGCAGGTACTTTCTCAGCATGGCAACATCTTTTTCCTGCTTAGCGAGGTTCACCAAGCCTAATACTGAGGCTATAGGCGCTCGGAGATCGTGTGAAACGCTATACACAAAGTTATCTAGCTCAACATTCGCCTTACGCAGTTTACGATTCGATATTTTGATCTTCTCTTCAGTTTTACGTCTGATTTGGACTTCCTCATTCAGCTCTTTCGTGCGAGCCTTAACCATGGTTTCAAGGTTTTCGTTAAACCTGATCATCGCTTTCTGTGCCTCCGTTCGCTCATTAACCGTAGCGTACAAGATGATAGTAGATATGCTAATAATACCAATGAATATCTGTACTAGCAGGAGTGAGTTATCCTCAGAATATAGATAAAAAGGACCTACCGCCCGAATAGTAAAAAAGATGGCTATGAATGCTACCGTAAGTATACCTGCACTCGTAATCTGGAGATTAAATCTAAAACCCAGCCACAGAAGAAATGGAACCACCAAAAACGGAACAGCCCTCTGCATTGTTACTGAGATAGGATTGTAGTTCAGGATGGCAAGAATAATCAGAACACCACTGATGAAAACTGCCCATTCCAGAGCCTGTAGCTTGCCCCATTTAAGCTTGAACCGGGTAGACCATGAAATTATAAATGGGGTAATAACCAGTACGCTCACGACATCGCTGATCCACCATTTGCTTGAATTGGGAATAAATTCGGGTCCTTCAATGATACCATTAATCATAAGTCCGCCTGTTCCAACAACCGACCCGATAAGACAAGATGCCAACGCGACTAGCAGGAAAATAAAAACGTGTATGGCTTTGTTAAAAGGGTTTTTAGTTTTAATAAATTTGAGTATTAAATAGTACCCAAAAAGTGCTTCCAGGGTGTTTCCTACGGCTACCACCACCAGCGACGAAATTAAACCAAATGAAAACTCGATCTGGAGGTTTAGGAAAACTAGTGCATTCGCAATAAACGAACCTATCGTGATTGCGGGCCATGTCCTGTAACCCGCAAGAATGATTAAAGCCAAGGCTAATCCAGCGGGGGGCCAAAGCGGTGCGGCTTTCGAAATAGGAAAGGACAATGACAGACCGACCTGGGCAGACACATAGTAAAGTATAACTACCAGAATGATCCTAAGATCAGTACTTTTAAGAGTCGCTCGTAATCTTTCCATCCGCAAAAAAATTTAGACTCAAAGCGCAACCATAGCCCAAAACGGATAAGCAATATAAGTAATTATTTAAAAGTCAATATTTAAATAGCTGTAAATCAATACTCCATGTACCTTTTTGGCTAAGGTTGATCACTTTTGAAATGTGAATCAAGGAAAGCCAATACAGACTTAGAGGCGGTAATATTGTTTTCCTTTTTAACAAACCCATGACCTTCATCATCAAAAATGA
>JBCCIX010000562.1:0-3032 GCA_039028075.1 Bacteroidota bacterium
AAAAGGCTCAGGGAGTCAGGAACCGAGGTAGAGATTGGTTTAAGACAGAAAGAAGCGGTTGCTTTAAATAAACGCTTTTTCACTGCTTTTGAGAAGAAGAGACCTTATATCATTTTGAAATGGGCGCAAACTGCGGATGGATTCATTGCTCGAGAAAATTACGATTCAAAGTGGGTCAGTGATGAACACAGTAGAGCGTTAGTACATTTGTGGAGATCACAAGAGGACGCTATTCTGGTAGGGAAAAATACGGCGCGATACGATAATCCAAAACTGAATGTTCGTGATCTTGCTGGAAATAATCCCCTGCGAGTGGTTATAGACCATTATCTGGAATTGGATTCAGGTCTACATCTTTTTTCAGATGGCATAGCCACTTTATGCTACAATACAACAGAATCTAGATACGAAAATAATGTCGAATATGTCAAAATTGAGAGTATCCATTTTATCGATGAACTATTGATTGATTTGGCTAGTCGAGGTATTCAATCGCTTATCGTTGAAGGCGGGGCTCAGACATTAAATATATTTATCGCACAATCGTTATGGGATGAAGCCAGGGTGTTCGAATCTGCGAGTATTTTTAAAAAAGGGATTCCTGCACCACAAATTTTGAAAAAATCACACCATATGGAAACGTTGATCAGTGACAAGTTGTTCCTCTACAGAAATAAATAAAACATGGCCGAAGAATTACTCCTATCCCAATCCTTAAACAAGGAAGAAAAGTATCAAAATTTAATTCCTCAAATCGAAGGTTTGATCTACGGCGAACCGGATTTGATCGCTAATCTTTCTAATATTGCCGCTGCTTTAAAACAAGGAATGAATTTCTTTTGGGTAGGTTTTTACATAGTAAAAGAAGACGAGCTTGTTTTAGGTCCATTTCAGGGCCCTGTAGCATGTACCAGAATTAAATTAGGTAAAGGGGTATGTGGTACCGCTTGGGCAAAGGGCGAGACTATTCTTGTGCCTAATGTAGATGAATTTCCAGGACATATAGCCTGTAGCTCCCAGTCAAAATCGGAAATAGTTGTACCTGTCATTAGAAATAGAGAAGTGAGATTGGTATTGGATGTTGATAGCGACCAACTGAATGATTTTGACAACATTGACGCTCAATACCTCTCGGAAATTTTAGAAAAGATTTCAATAAATTGAGAAGTAGATATTTTTTAATACTACTTTTCATTCTCAGTGTTTTACTTTATTGGCGGCTATTCGATACTTACGCGTTCTCGGATACATATGAGTTCTTACTCTCCGCAAAAAGAAACTCTGGGGATTTTCTAAGCAATTTTGTGCGTATGGGAAGACCACTTTATGGTCTTCTGAATTATTGGTTTTACCCAGGTATCGAATCGATAGATAGCTTAAAATGGATGCGCTTATTCGGCTATGTTGGTAGCATGCTGTTTTGTTTAATGAGCTATACAGTAATACTTGAAGCTAACATCGGTAAAAATAATGCACAGTACCTCATTGTGTTTCTGCTTACTTCAGCACCTATGACTATCATTATTGGCTGGTGCGCTACTTTTCAGGTAGGTTGGGCATTGCTCTTTGCAACGCTTAGTAGTTGGGTTCTTATGAATGATAAAATTCTTGTAAGGCATTATATCCTGTCCATACTTTTAGGCTTGATCTGCTTAAATCTCTATCAACCTGCATTCGGGATTTTTTTATTTTTTGGTCTCCTGATCTTTTGGAAAGACAAAAACTTGTCTGGCTTTCTAAAGGTTTTTTTGGTTTATCTCTCGTGCTTGCTCTTCTACTTTATCCTATACAAGGTTTTATTGGATATCCTTGAATTGGAGGAATGGAGATCGGGTATTTCGTTAGATATTCTAAGTAAATTGAAATGGTTTTTTGGTACTGTATTATTTAAAATTATTGGATTTAACCTAAAATTTTTGGGTAATGGCACTGTAAATATTCTGCGATTTTCAGCTCTACTTTTGTTGCTTGTGGCTCTAATTAAGTGGATAAGATCACACCATGATGTTAAGTCCTACTACTGGGGACTGGCTTTGATCATAAGCTTATTTGGAACCTACCTGCCTAATTTACTTTCCGTAGAGAGCTTTTATACAAATCGGACCGGCCTTGCTACTAGTGCCTTGCTTGCCTTACTTCTATTTACTTCTAATTCCTATATTTTCGGTCATCATCACGGGAAAATCCTGAATATGGTTTTTACCGGATTATTTATTCTTTTTGGATTTACTAATTTCATCAATTTTGTAAACATTAATGCCTTAGAATATTCCGCAATTCAGACTGAGATAAAAAAAATTCAATCAGACATAAAGTATTCTACAATACCACTCGAAAGAGGTTTTCTTAAAAAGGCAAATGTCATTAAGGACAATTCAGGTGGAGAGTTTGGAGAGTTGAGCAGTTCATTTGAGTGGTCTGCTGAGCCAATAATTTGGCATGTATCTAAAGATATGGGTCAATCTATTAATTTATGCAAACTAAATTGCTCAGAAGCAAAAGTGATTGATATAGAATCGGCCATTAGACAACAATTTCAGCAGAACACCAGGTACTTCGGCTGGCTGATTCTAAAGAAGTAGTCACTAATTAAGTTCCGCTAAAACAGTAACTCCACCTTGGGTTTTTTGATTTATATCCACTAAGATTTTAGCATCAAGTGGAAGAAATACATCTACCCTGGAACCAAATTTTATGAATCCAAATTCTTGACCTTGTTCGAGTTGATCACCTTCTTTGACGTACCACCTTATCCTTCGGGCAAGGGCACCTGCAATTTGCCGAAATAAAATTTGAACCCCGTTATCCATTTTTGTGACTATTGTGGTCCTTTCATTTTCTGTGCTTGACTTGGGGTGCCACGCAACTAAATATTTCCCGGGGTGATATTTGAAGAAATCAACTACTCCCTTGATCGGCATCCTATTCACGTGTACATTCACCGGAGACATAAAAATTGAAAGCTGAATTCTTCTTTCCTTCAAATATTCGTCCTCATTAGTTTCTTCGATTACAACCACCTTGCCGTCTGC
>JBCCIX010000563.1:0-3013 GCA_039028075.1 Bacteroidota bacterium
CCTATTTTCCGGATCAGCATGACGCTGAAAAAAAAGATTGATTTCAACATATATCCGTCCGAAAATATGATTTGAAACTTTTGTCGTGTACCGTGATTTCTTTTTTAAGACGTTTCAATTTACTAGTCTACTCATCTTCAACCTTCCTATGGACAACCTTCTTTGGTCTTTTCCTATAATTTTAATATTGTATACGATAGAAGGAGGATTGACAAAAAAAGATATTTTTAGGTTCAGTACAATCATTGTCACGAGCCTTAGAGCGAGTGCTAAGTATCTCGTCATTTGCGGAGTAGATGTGGGGGTGTTGAATACTTTAAAATGGTTGGCATATGCTATAGTTAAAAGACAATAAAACCGGGCTTTGAAATTCTAATTACACCATTCATATTCCGAGACTTAATAGCTAAGTCACGTCCGAAGATCTTGGGCACAGTTATCTGACTCTAAAAATAAACAAACAAAAAGCACCCACTTTAAATTAATTTTTTCAGCCTTTTGTTTATTAACAGGCAGGCTTATTTAATTTTTTTCTTAATTTCTTAATTAAGAGGTACCTTTGATTAATCTTTACTTGAGAAAAGAGAAGCTGCATGCAGAACTTTAATTCTGGAAGATATATTAATCAAGGGACTTACAGGAGCTTTCAACCGGATAAGATCCATAAATCCTGGAAAATTGAAAGCATGGAATTGCTCAATTTATTGAGTCAGGCCGATAGGCAGCTTGGAAGGTTAGACATGTATTCGGATTATATTCCAAACATTGACCTTTTTATAAGCATGCACGTCCTAAAAGAGGCTACACAATCCAATAAAATAGAGGGAACAAAAACAAACATAGAAGAGGCGCTACTTGATAAAGAAGATATTTCGGAAGAAAAAAAAGATGACTGGGAAGAAGTTCAAAATTACATTGCCGCCTTAAATCAAGCCATCAATAAGCTTGAAGAATTGCCTTTTTCGTCCCGTTTAATTAAGCTAACTCATAAAACGCTCTTATCGGGAGTGCGCGGAAAGCATAAGCTACCAGGTGAATTCAGAACAAGTCAGAACTGGATCGGTGGGGCTAGTATTGCGGACGCAACATTTATTCCTCCAATTCATTCTACCATAGACGAGTATATGGGAGACCTTGAAAATTTTGCTCACAGTCTGGATTTCTTTTTTCCTGAACTTCTAAAGATTGCACTTATCCATTATCAATTCGAAACCATCCACCCTTTTTTGGACGGCAACGGAAGAGTAGGAAGGCTGATGATAACACTTTATCTTGTTGAGAAAGGTATTTTAAAAAAACCAATACTTTATTTATCAGATTTTTTCGAAAGAAACAGAACACTTTATTATGAGAACTTAATGAGAGTTCGGGAAAGACACGATATAACCCAGTGGTTTAAATTCTTTTTAGTTGGAGTGATAGAAACAGCTAAAAATGGTATTTCAACATTTGATAGTATTTTAAAACTTCAAAAAGATGTAGAAAATAAACTTCAAAGTCTGGGTAGTCGATCAGTTAATGCAAATGCTATTTTAAAACAACTATACCAACATCCCCTTATTCATGCTCGAAAAGCAAAGGAAGTTACGGGATTATCTGCACCCACGATCTATAAATTATTGGAAGAACTTGAAAGGTTAGGAATTCTTCAGGAAGTTACCGGAGGAAAAAGAGGTAAGCTTTATCTTTTCAAGGAGTATGTAAACATATTTAGTAATGACTAATTGACTATCACGTTATTTTCTGGAGAACTAATTTTAATGACACTATTTAGCCACAATGAAAAGACACTCAATTTTATTTCTCTTATTATTCCTAATCCCAGATGTCTACAGTCAAGTCAAACCCAAGGACCTTGACGCACTCATCGAAAAGGCTCAAAAGCAATGGAACGTACCTGGGTTAGCCGTGGCTGTGGTGAAAGATGGGGAAGTGGTATTAAGCAAAGGGTATGGCACTTTAGAGGAAGGTAAAAAAGAAAAAGTAGATGGAGCCACCTTGTTTGCTATTGCCTCCAACACCAAGGGTTTTCTATCATCGGCCGTCGCTACCCTTGTGGCGGAAGACAAGCTAAATTGGGACGACAAGGTAAAGAAACATTTGCCCTATTTTGAGATGTATGATCCCTATGTAACGCATGATATAACCATTCGCGATTTACTTTGTCATAGGGCGGGTCTTGGGACGTTCAGTGGAGATGCCATTTGGTACAAATCGGAATTGCCGGCAGAGGAAATTGTCAAACTGGCGAGACATGTGCCCCAGGCTTTTCCCTTTCGCGGTGGTTATGGCTACTCTAACCTCATGTTCATTACGGCGGGTGAAGTCATTAAAGCCGTAACCCATAAAACTTGGGACGAGTACGTAGCAGAAACGTTCTTTCAACCGTTGGATATGAACCGTACGATTACGTCCACCAACTTACTAGAAGCAAAAGGAAATGCCGCTGTACCACACAAAACGCAGCTGGATAAAAACCAGCCTATTGAATGGGTAAATTGGGATAATATTGGCGCTGCCGGTGGCATTATTTCATCTTCCGACGATATGGCGAAATGGATGATCATGCATTTGAATCACGGTATCGTAGATAGTGATACATTACTTGATCCGATGCAACAAAATACACTTTGGACTCTTCATAACAATTATACTTTAAGCGCAGCTTCTAAAGAGCGCCTACCAGGCAGGCATTTTTCAGGCTACGGCTTGGGCTACGGCTTACAAGATTACTACGGCCGTATGATTGTAAGTCATGGTGGCGGTTATGATGGTATGTATTCTCGCTTGGCCATGATCCCGGATGAAAGGTTAGTAGTAGTAGTATTGACTAATAGTATGTCTGGCATTTCAGCACCCCTGATCTATGCCGTTTTCAATTTGTTCATTGCAGAGGATCAACGGGATTGGTTAGCTGATTTCTACTTCCCGCAAGAGGAAGACCAGCGGATCATCAAATTGAAAGAAAACAGAAAAACAGGTACTAAGCCGAGTGCTGACCAATCCGACTACA
>JBCCIX010000564.1:0-3006 GCA_039028075.1 Bacteroidota bacterium
AATACATGATACAATTTTTATCTTCTTCCGGCTGCTGCTGATGAAACCCATCCCTTTACGCAAGAGTGATGATCTGAACGGAGCCACCCGAAATCATTTAGAATCCCCCCAAGCATGCCTTGTGTGTCCTAGCCGATCGAATAGACTGGTTACAACTGGAAATAACCCTGTCCAGAAAGTATAATAACGATCAGGGCCGCCCGGATAAACCGATCCGGTTAATGTGTAGTTTACTGATTTTGAAGCACTTATATGATTTGAGTGGCAAGGAATTGATTGAGCAATGGACCATCAGTCGCTCGGGTATTAAAAATTAAAAACAGTCGCTTGCCTGTGGCGAGTGACGACTATCAAATAGGCCTCTGGCCGGGTTATTTCGTTTAAAAAAATTTGGAACGGAAGAAAATCGGTCAATTGGCCAGAGGTCAAGGTGTACTAATCACTCGGCGAGAGCTAAGCGATTGATATCTTATTTGATTATCTTTTAATTCATGTCCAACCAGCGCGCTTTTATAATGCGTGCTTATCTCATCACTATTACTTTTAGCCAAGCTTACCGTTTATCTTACCTTTTATACTTATTTTGATTTATTTTAAGCAGGTTGGAACGATATAAAATTGATGATCCAGAATGTCCTTATTTTATTACCATTAGCACAAAAGACAGGGGAGGCATTTTATAGCTGCAATGGAGATAATTGGTTGATGTTAGGAGCAATTCAATGGGGAAAGATTGGGCACACTTTATAAAAGCGCGCCAGTTGGGAATTAGGAGCGATAAAGAAAGTATATTTAAAGACCATTAGAAAGGCAGATGATTATGATTATAGTGCTTTGAACGGATTGATCAGGCAACAGCTTCGGACTTTGCATTAGCCGTTACTTCATCATAAAGCTTTTGAAGCTTGCCAACAGAAACACCTTGCCCTTTCAGCATCATCGTGGCATAAACGGAAGAAACGATTTTATCTTTAACAGGCTTGTCGTTTTGAAGTGCCTTATATTTTTCCTTGAACTTCATAATCAACTCTAAATATCGGTACAAATAACGAAGCCTGACGATTTATAGTTTTTGGATACAATTGGATACGTTTTGGATATACCCAAAAAAGCCAAGTGCTGAATACCTACTAAAAATAGCCCCACTGCTCCCCGTTACAAATGAGGATCAAACGTACAAATAAGTGACGCGTTGGCTAGCAGCATGTAGTGCGGGTATAAAGGTGAGCATCGGCCATGCTGGCTTCATAGGGCAAAACCCTCAAAAAAGATCCCTACTCTCGCACCTGATTTACGAAAAGCCCTAGATTAGCTACTACGTATGTTGCAGCACAAAACACCGTTCTATGCCCTATTTGCTCTATTACTACTGGGGCTTGCAGTCAATGTTATACTTCATATACATACACAAGACATCCAATATCCTGACTCACTCCGTTACCTGGCACAGGCGGAGAAAATAAAGCATGCGGAGTTAAGCACTAGTGATAACCTTTGGTCAATCGGATACTCAGGATTTATATTTTTAGCGTATTCTATTTATGATAATCCCACGTTCGTGGATATGCTGTAAACGCTAATTTACCTGCTCGGTGTAGCGGCTCTTTACTTTACCGCCCTAAATTGGTTCAGGCAAACCGGTGCGGCCATGATTACTTGCTTGCTGTATGTCTGCTGGTACGAAACCTCATTTTGGAACCATTTTATACTGACGGAGTCCTTGTTTTTGAGCACGACTTGCTTCACGCTCTGGACGCTTTCAAGGATAAGATCCGACGGATCATGGCAACGGTATTTGCCAGTATTTGTATTCCTGTGCCTGCATCTGTCCCTACGTCCAACGGGTATCATCATGTGGTTAGCTTTTTTTGTTTTCGTTGTGGTGCAGAAGATCAAAACCCCGAACGCGTGGTATTTTGGGGTTCTATTTTTTCTGGCCTTTTCATTTTTATGGGCTAGCAACACCATGCTTTATGAGTACGATCTGATTACGTCCTATGCGCAGGGAGAGGTTATATTTCTCGCTGGAAAAACCGACTATCATGAGCTAGTGATTCATTCCGAAACGCCTTTGAATTTACCTGAACCCCACCTTGCGCCATTGCTTAAACCTTTTGTTTTCTTTACGGATAACCCGAGCTACATGCTGAAATTGATGGGGTTAAAAGTCTTTTACTTTATAGCCAGAGTCAGACCCTATTATTCTATTACGCATAATATGATAGTGCTGGCGCTGTTTATCCCTAGGTACATGCTGACGCTCTGGACGCTTTTCAGTAATTCTGCTTTAGGAAGAGGAACAAAATCCTTTTTCATGGTCTATGTTTTGGGTACTTTAGGTACAATAAGTTTAACCATTGTCGATTGGGACGGTCGTTTTTTTCTTCCGCTTATTCCCCTGTTATTTTTGCTCTTCGGTGCCGGGTCTTACCGGCTGCTATTGAGAATTCGCCCGTATTTTTCAGCACATTTTAAAGGACTTTCAAGCAAATTCTAAGGTGTTAAGTACACTTTTTTGGTCCATACTAGCACACCGACGGAGAACGTGAATTCTGCTGTTTCCACGTCTATGATCTCTATGAAGTAGAGCAGATCAGTGAAATAGAAGAGTTTCAAATACACAATGGCCATAACCACTCCCAGCCAGAGGAAATACGGCAGGATGTACCGGTCTACCGAAAATATTTGGAGTTTGCGCTGAAGTTGAGCTGGATATAACGAAAAATATGACAATGAAATCAAAAAAAAGAAAACTAAGCCAGGCACCAAGTAGTGATGTACGATACTCAGGTTGTGCAGATTGAATTCATTTTGCACGTTAAATTCTTCTAAAACTTCGGGATTGTTGAATTGGAAGATACGTTGACCGTAACTTATTTCCTCAAGGGCAATAAAAATCAAGACCAAGGGAATCAGCAACCTTATAAAGCGGTAGGTAGCTACTTTCTTTGCTCGAAAGATTGCCACTACACCACAAACTAAAAAAATCGTGGCGGTAGCATATTC
>JBCCIX010000565.1:0-2992 GCA_039028075.1 Bacteroidota bacterium
AATTACGATGTTCATTCCACCCCCAGGCGCAGCCGAGTTGGTTCTAATGGTCGCACCGGCAACTCGTCCCTGTAGTGCCTGATCTATCGTAGGCACCGGCCTTTCGACCAAATCTTCACTTTTTACCGATGAAACAGCACCCGTCAAGTCGCTTTTCTTTACGCTACCGTAGCCCACCACTACAATTTCTGCCAATGATTCAATGTCTAGCTCAAGTTGAATATCGAACGTAGTTTGATTGCCTACATTTATTTCCTGCTGAGCGTAGCCCACGTAGGAAATAATAATAGAAGGATCTTCTGAAATTAAGTCCAGCTGAAAATTTCCAGAGATGTCGGTAGTCGTACCGTTCGTAGTTCCTTTTTCCAAAATGGCTACTCCTATTAACGGTTCTCCATTTTCGTCAATGACCCTGCCGGAAATAGACACTTCAAACGTTTGAATTCGTTCAGAAATAGAAGGCAGGGCGGTGTTTGTATTCACCGGGGTTAGCGCGATGCTCTCATTCACCCGCTTTATGTCAAATCGACCTTGACTCGATATCTCTTTTAGAAGATCAAACAAATTCCATTCGGACGGATCCAGGTAAATTTGTTTTCTCTTTACGTCACCTCTTCGGTAAGCAAACTGAAAAACACTTTTTGATTCTATTTCATCCATTAGCTCATCCAAAGCCCACGTATGTGAGCTGGTGGATAAGTTGATCTTTACTTCTCCGAGCTTTTTGCGTTGTGCTTCAGATTCGTTGGCATAGGTCAAAAATGCGAAGAATGCCAGGTAAGTATAAATGGCCACCTTGGACATAAACACTAGTAAATTGCGTAGTTTTACATTCATAAGTTTTGGTTTTAATAGACTTTAACTTTTGGGGCCACCGAAACTTTCCCCAAAGATTTGATGTGGCCCTCTTTTACTTTATCGTTATTTCATTTTCAGTTATTTCATAATTAAGTTCATACACGTGTGCTAAGCTTTCCATCACCTCTTTTAGGGTGGGATTTTGAAATTTGGCGGTGAACGGAATTGGTTTGCTAAACCGTTTAAGTACGGTAATCTCAACTCCGAACCACTTGGAGATAGCATTGAATACACTCTGTATGTTGCTATCCCTAAAGACTAATTTCTTGTTGGTCCAGCCAAATGCCAACTCATAATCTTCTATTTGGCTTTTTACCAGGCCTCTTACCTTATCTACGGCTACCATCTCACCCTTCGTCAGGGTAATAGTTGCTGATGCCGCATTGGAAACTTCTACTTTTCCGGACTTTACGTAAACCACTCCGGGTAAACCTCCTTCACTAGTTCTCACATTGAACGACGTGCCTATTACTTGAATGTGCATTTCTTTGGTATCGATTATAAATGGTCTTTCCGCATCTCTTTTTACATCGAAAAAAGCTTCTCCGTCTAATTCAATCCTTCTTTCCTGCCCTTCAAACACCTCAGGTACTTTTATTTTGCTATCGGCATTGAGTTGGACTGATGTTCCATCGGCAAGCCGGGTGGTGATTCTTTGGCCGGGTAGCGCAACTTTTTCGATCAGACCTACTTGGGTTTTTGAATTTGATTGAGGTGCTTTCCACACTTCAATCTTTTGCGAGAGCATAAAAAAGACAAAGAATACAGCAATAGAAGCAGCGACTTTCAGCCACATTCTAGTATTGATTGGTCTTACTTTAGGCGCTGACCTTATAGGTTTAGCTAGCGCCCTTCTCTGCTGAAGATTATTCCATATTTCCGTTTTGAATACATCATTTTTCGCATTCGTAGATCTTTGCACGATCATTAATTTCAGTTGGCTGTAGATCTTTCTATTCCTAGCGTTTCTAGAAAGCCATTGATTCAACTTGATCAACTCGTAAAAGGTAAGTGGCTCGTTATTGAGCTTTCTGATGATTATATCATCTATAAGATCCTGCATGATCAATTTATTGGAATATTACTAGTGAGAGCATCCTGAGAGAAAAAAGGGTAGTACCAATGGAAATATTTAAATATAAGCGTTATAAAGGGCTGATAAATTGAAATATTGTTAAAGAAAGGAATGCTTTATTGAAAATTCGGTAAGCCCAACCGAGCCGAGGGCTTTCTAAATCCCCAACTGGTGCCGGGGCTGGTCCCAAAAAGAATTGTACTTCTACGCCGGTGAACGCTTTACTGGGTGTTCTGAACGCTCGCCGTGCTGAATGACTAGGTCAAAAGGCTTGTGATTATTTGATTCTTTGTGCTACCTACTCGAGCGTGGGGATCATGCCAACACTCCTGAAGGCAGAATTAAATGGCAGCTTAAGAAAGGGAGAGCATCAAAAGTATCCAGGTGGAAACTGCACTTCCCGTCATCCAATGAATGGTGGTATTGTCATCAAAATGTTCGTCAAGTGCTTGTCGTATTTTCTTAAGTGCACACTTCATATGGTGCTTTACCGTATTCACCGAGATTCCTAGCTCTTCCGAAACTTCTGCGTATCGAAGTCCCTTTTCTCTTGAAAGCCTGAAAACGAGTGCACAAACGTCGGGCAGACTGTCCAGTGTTTTTTCGATAAAATCCTCTAATTCTTTGCCAAACATTAGTTCTTCAGGATTCACTTTATCAACGGATAACTCCCAATACTCCCGGTCTTGAAGCGAAAATTTAGAAGGTGATTTGGATACCACCTTAATCGCCTCATTTTTTATACACGTAAACAAATACGAATCTAAGAACTCTACCTCCTTGAGGTCACTGCCGGAGTCAAGCAGGTGGTAAAATACTTCTGAAACTACATCCTTGGCTAAATCCTCGGTATGCGTGATACTAACCGCGTAGGCATACAAACGATCGAATTTTTCGTAGTAAACCTGCTCTAAAAATTTGGTGCGTTCATTAACTGAATCATTAAGTATGGAGGGCATCAATTTAGCTTTTGATTATCCAACTTACGATAAAAAACGAATAATTCACAATCTAAGTCACCTTAATATCGGTTCAATGCTATGTCATTTTCGGCTTTCA
>JBCCIX010000566.1:0-2992 GCA_039028075.1 Bacteroidota bacterium
ATCCAAAAATTCTTTCCCGCCCTTAGCGAACGTGAAAAGGCTAAGTTCTGGAATACCATACAACCTGATTTTGAGTTCTACAGTACACTGGCTTTTACGATTAAGGATCAGGATAGTCGCGTAGTGGGCGATGTTTACAACAATGCGCTTCTTACTAAAGCAATATTGCTGAGTTCGTCTATAAAAATTCGTGAGCGCATCGCAAACAGCAATGACGAAGAGCTCAAACAGATGTATAATGAGTGGTTGGCTAAAAAGGAAGAGCTTACAAATGTATTATCCATGAGTTTAAGCGATCTTCAGGAAAATGAAATCGATCCTATTTCGCTTACTTCGGAAGTAGAGCAAATCGAGAAGCTGCTAAGTCAAAAATCAACCATATTTTCTGAAAGTGTAGAAAATAATAAAATCAGATGGGACCAGGTACAGTCGCAGCTCGGGCTCAACGAAGTGGCTGTAGAAATGGTCAGGTACAGATATTTTGATCATGTATTTACGGATTCTGTGATCTACGCGGCCATGTATATTAAGAATAAAAAAGAGCAGTTGAATCCTGAAGTTGTCTCATTAGGTAATGGCCGGGAGCTTGAAGGCAAGCTCTTTAGGTTTTATAGGAATAGTATTATTTACAAAGTTCAAGATATATACAGTTACGCAAGTTACTGGCAGCCGTTGAGAGATGTGCTCGGTGCTTATTCTACTCTATATCTTTCGGCTGATGGTGTTTATAATCAAATAAACCTGGAAGCCATTCCAACGAATGACGGCAAATACGTCATTGATAATTCAAATATAGTCTTGGTGAGTAATACTAAAGACATATGGACTAGTAAAACCCGCACTCGTATCACCCAAACCGAAAAGCGCGCCTCTATGTTTGGAAACCCGGATTTCTACTTAACTGCGAGTGCTGGTTCCATAAGCTCGCTGCCAGGAACTGAAGTAGAAGTGAATGAATTGAAGAACTTATTACGAACCGAAGGCTGGACTACTTCGTCCTATACCGAAGAGTCTGCCAGTGAGGAGCAAATAAAAAAATTAGATAACCCAAAGGTTTTCCATGTAGCTACTCACGGTTTTTTCACTCCGGTAGAAGAAATTAAGGAAGAAGAACGTCTTATTCAAAGTGAAAGTAGCGCAGCGAACAACCCTCTACTCAGAACAGGGCTCCTGTTAACGGGTGCAGGAGATCTACTGAACGAGACGCAGTATAATTATAACGCAAAAAGTGGTATTCTAACTGCGTATGAAGCTATGAATTTAAATCTCGATCAAACCGAACTGGTGGTACTTAGTGCGTGTGAAACCGGGCTAGGCGAGCTCGCTGTTGGTGAAGGCGTGTATGGGCTACAAAGAGCATTCCTGGTAGCCGGAGCAAAAGTATTGATTATGAGCATGTTCAAAGTAGATGACGAGGCTACCCAAAAGCTGATGACCAAGTTCTACCGAAAGTGGCAGGATACGGGTAAAATGAGAGATTCGTTCGTAGCAGCCAAGAAAGAACTAAGAAATGAATACCAAGACCCTATCTACTGGGGAGCTTTCATCATGATTGGAATCGAGTAAAGGGCTAAAGCTTTCGGGATACCATGACACACCAAGAAAAAACTTGGAAAGAACGGCTTTTTATAGTGATTTTCGAGGCCGATACTCCTTTAGGGAAATTTTTTGATATCGCTCTTTTAATAGCTATTCTCCTCAGCGTATTGGCCGTTATGCTCGAAAGTGTAGATGACATCAAAGCAGATCATGGCACTTCCTTGTACATTGCCGAATGGATTTTTACTGTTTTTTTTACGTTGGAGTACATATTGCGGATTGTCATCGTAGAAAAGCCGTGGCGGTACGTTCGAAGTTTTTTTGGTATCGTAGATTTATTATCTATTATCCCGACTTATCTCGGTCTTTTTTTGGCGGGGGCACACTCATTGCTAATCATAAGAAGTATTAGGTTATTGCGTGTATTCAGAGTGCTTAAGATGGTACGCTTTTTAGGAGAGGCTTCACAGCTAACCACGGCATTAAAGGCAAGCAGGGCTAAGATCATTGTGTTTATAGGAGGAGTATTTTCACTAACTGTAATACTGGGGACATTAATGTACATGATTGAGGGTGGTGAAAATGGCTTTACCAGTATTCCAAAAAGTATCTACTGGGCTGTAGTGACACTAACTACAGTGGGGTACGGTGATATTGCCCCACAAACCGCGCTAGGTCAAGGCTTTGCTACATTTATCATGGTACTAGGCTATGGCATTATTGCTGTACCTACAGGGATTGTAACTGCTGAAATGACACAACATAAAATTCAGATGGACAACGGTATTGAATGCAAAGGTTGCCACAAAAAGGGACACGATATACAGGCGAATTATTGCAAATATTGTGGTGAGCCCATGATTTGACTTTAGCCTATGGCTTTGAAGAGTGGTGAGTAATAAAGCGGTTTATACTTTCCTGGACGATCTGTGCGTTTTTCCAATACTCCCGGCTGAACACACCTGTAAAATTCCAATTTTTCTTACTCAACGTAAATGGCGTATAAACGTGAATATCTTTTATCGACGGACTTTGAAAATAAAGGTCGTCATCGGTAAGGACAAGGCCTACGTACTTTTGATCTTCCTTCAGTGTAATATCCGCAAATGGTAATTCCTCCTCCACTTTAAAGCCACGTAGATTTTTGTTCGCCCAGTCCAGCAGCTGCGTCTTTAAAAACCATTTCAAGTGATGTTTTGATCCCGTTAGCGGCAACGGTGAAAAATTGCCTTTGGAGACTTCCCAGGCAAATTCGAGGTACTTTTTAAACAGCTTTGGCCCCTCATTTTTAAGATCATCTACGTTCAGTTCAGGAGGCGTAATACTACTAACAATAATAATTTTATGCCGGGCTCTCGTAATGGCGACATTGAGGCGATTTTCGCCGTAAGCCTGATTTAAACTACCAAACTGCATCAACATCCTTCCCTGTTTATCGGGAGCATACCCAACG
>JBCCIX010000567.1:0-2987 GCA_039028075.1 Bacteroidota bacterium
ACTTTTTCCAAAAAGCAGGGTCATCCTGACGAAGGAAGGATCTTACTTACTTTTAAAGTGACTATTTGAAAAGCTTAGTGAGATCCTTCCTTCGTCAGGATGACTTAAAAGATTAGTTTTATCTGCTGCGATAAAAGCCACAGCACTATTTGATCTTACAGAACAGTCGAAAATAGGCGGTAACAGTCAAATCAATATATACAATAAACTCAATCGGCTAAAACCATTGGGTGCACATCCCTTTAGGGATCAGAGGGTGCGCGCAGGCCAGTAATTTTCACCTTTAATTCACTAGAGCGGCCTGTCGTTCAGGCCGTGAAAATGGGTAAGTGAAGGGCGGTTAGTTACAGGTAGAATAGGTACTTTTTCCAAAAAGCAGGGTCATCCTGACGAAGGAAGGATCTTACTTACTTTTAAAGTGACTATTTGAAAAGCTTAGTGAGATCCTTCCTTCGTCAGGATGACTTAAAAGATTAGTTTTATCTGCTGCGATAAAAGCCTCAGCACTATTTGAGCTTACAGAACAGTCGAAAATAGGCGGTAACAGTCCAATTAGGAACCGAGGGTGCACACAGGCCACAAGGTTCATCTCGCGCTAAGCTGGACAAAACGGATGGCCATCTTACCATTGAAGCAAGGCTTTTAGAGGTTTAGAAAGCGTCTAAGCCAACTATTCAGTTACTTCAACCCCTCGCCAAAAGGCAACGTAGTCTTTAATCTGCTCGGCTAAATCGCTGGTCTCCGGATAATACCATGCGGCATCGGTATTAGAATTTCCATCCACCTCAATGGTGTAGTAAGATGCCGTTCCTTTCCAAGGGCATACGGTACGTGTATCTGATGCTGTAAAATACTCTTTTTTGATGGAATCTTTAGGAAAGTAGTGATTTCCTTCCACTACTACGGTATCTTGACTCTCGGCGATTACTTTTCCGTTCCAAATGGCTTTCATGTCTTTCCGTTTCGTTTGCATTTTAAACGCTACCCAGCCTATAGGGTTATGACAGTTTAACGACATTTGCCCTATTCCGAGCGGAATTGATCCTAGAAAAAACAAACGCAACTCAATAAAAACCAAATGCACAAAACCGCATTCATCGTTCACGGTCGGCGATCGATCGTCAGAAGGTTCACCAGAGAATTTGATCGCTGTTCCAGGCGGATTGAAGGTGAATATAAAGTTTTTGTGACGTCAAGGCCCGGACATGCCAAATCTTTGGGGAAAGAACTCGTATTGGAAGGTCATACACACCTCGTGGCGGTAGGCGGTGATGGTACGCTGCATGAAGTGGTAAATGGTGTTATGCATTCACAGCATCCGGAGTGTACTGTGGGCCTAGTGCCAGCAGGTACCGCAAACGACTACGCTAAAAGTATACATGCCACCAATGATCTGTTTAGGCTCATTGAAAACGTAAACCAAGCAAAATACCAGCGTGTCAACGTAGGAGCTATCCGGTTAAGCGATGGTCTTGTGGAATATTTTGTAAATATTGCCGATATGGGGCTGGGTGTGGATGTGGTAAAACGTGTAAACAAGTCCGTGAAGATCTTGGGACCAAACCTTACTTTTTCAAAATCAATTCTACAGTCCTTTTTAACGTATAAAAATCAGGAAGTTAGCCTCCAAGCCGCTGATTGGTCCTGGGAAGGTAAAATAAATTCATTGGTTATAGCTAACGGCAAGTATTTTGGTAGCGGTATGTGCATAGCTCCGGATGCAGACGTTTTTGGTGATGATTTTTCGATAGTGATCATTGGAGATGTTAGCATCAGCGATTATTTGAAATACATTGGGAAAATCAAAAAAGGAGAACGAATCGATCATCCGGCGGTCCATTATAGGAAAGCGTCATCACTTCGGATCCAATCAAAATTCGGCATTGAAGCAGACGGAGAATACATAGGTGAACTACCTCACGCTGTTGAAATACGCAAGCGCAGCTTGAAGATGCTGCTTTAATCAACCCCGCTGCACCAAAAAGATGATATACCAGATGTAAGCGATCAGGAAAAACCCACCTTCCCAGCGGCTGATCACAGGCCGTTTGCCAATAACCACGGCTAAGATTAAAGCCGTACTTGAGGCTATGATCATAAAGATATCAGAGTTGGAAATCACATCGTACGGGATAGGCTTGTAAGTGGCGCTCAAACCGAGTATCCAAAGCAAGTTAAAGATGTTAGACCCCACTACATTACCCACAGCGATGTCGGTATCTTTTCTCAAGGCGGCAACGGCAGAGGTTACTAGTTCAGGAAGGCTTGTTCCTATGGCAATAACAGTCAATCCAATGAAGTGCTCGCTCATATTGAATAAACGTGCGATCTCAATGGCACCATCCACCACCCACTGACCGCCGAAGTATAAGCCGATCATCCCTATGCCAATGAAACCCAAGGATTTTCCCATGGGCATTTCTTTGTATTCTTCGTTGCCGAATTCGGACTTTTTCTGTTTCGCTACTATATACACGTAGCCCATGAACAGAAAAAAGAAAAACAGCAAGACCAGGCCATCATTCTGGCTGATCACGTAATCATTGCTCGTGTTGAAAATGGAGGCATTAGCCAGAAATCCCACCAGTAAGGTTGCGGTTAGCGAGAAAGGGACTTCAATAAAATAAGTGTTCTTGGTGATAGGAAGCGGACTTATGAGGGCGGAGACCCCTAAGATCAATAATATATTGGCAATATTACTGCCAAGGACATTCCCCACGCCGATATCCGGACTATTGTTGTAGCTGGCCACCAAATTAACTAATAACTCAGGGAGCGAAGTGCCAAAGGAAACAATAGTAAGACCTATGACAATGCTCGATACATTGTATTTTTTGCCAATGGACGAAGCACCTTCTACTAGCAGATCAGCGCCTTTGATGAGAATCACAAAACCAACTGCAAATAAAATGTAGACCAACATAAATCCGTGTAACCAATAAAGCGCCTAAAATAGAACATTTTTAAAGCTCCATTATACATATTAT
>JBCCIX010000568.1:0-2982 GCA_039028075.1 Bacteroidota bacterium
CACGGCATCTTTTGGTGGCCTCTGTCCTTGGTTTAAAAATCTTCTGACATTACTATAAGATGCAGCGTCTACGTCAATAGAAAAAGTAGACAATGGGTTCCTTAACGGGTTTTGAAATGAATTTTCCGGAACCGAGGCGTAGTCCTCCGTATTTGGTGGGTGCGATATTATTCCGGGCATATAACCTTGTAATGCATCCATGGCCTCGGACTCCGCCATTTTAAGCTTGCGATTTCTACGGGGATGCCTTTTGGCAGAATAACCCGAAACCACAATCTCTGAAAGGCTCGTGACCTCCGACGAAAGTTGTACATTAACAGAGGTTCTGGAACCAATCTCTACTTCTTCCGTAGCCATTCCTATACAACTGAATACCAATGTAGGCTCGGTGCTATGGGGTACCACTAAACTGTATATACCATCACTATCCGTAACCGTACCTATAGAAGTACCTTTAACTACCACATTTACACCTGGCAACGGGCTACCATCTTCCGCGGAAGTGACCCGGCCGGTTATTCTTCTATCATCGATAACATCCATCGAAGACATTGTAACTAAAGTTAAGATGAGTGTGAGAATCTTTTTCATAATCATATTCTTTTGAGTGAAACTATTAATCAGATGCGCGGAACTTTCAGAATCCATAAAACACAAACTATTTTTTTATAGATTAGGTACGATGTCCTCAAGAGAGCCAGAGAATACAGAAGAGCAAAGCTTGATTAAGCAATACCAGCAATCGGGCGACCTCGAGGTGTTGGGCAAGTTGTATGGTAAGTACATGCATCTGGTCTACGGGGTCTGTCTGAAGTATCTAAAAAATCGTGAGAACAGCCAGGATGCTGTGACGGAGATCTTTGAAAAGGTAATAGTAGGTCTTGCTGACAGTAAGGTTAAAAATTTCAAAAGTTGGCTTTTTGTAGTAACCAAGAATTTCTGTCTGATGAAGCTGCGAAGTAGCCGTTACCGACAGGAACAACGGCAGCAGGATATTAATGAAGTTTTTGTGGAAAACAGCCTATTCATGCATCCATCACATGAGGATGGAGAGATGGAAAGTGATTTAAGTAAATTAGAGGTATGCTTAGAGCAACTCAAATTAGAGCAGAAGGTGTGCATCAAGATGTTCTATATGGACAAAAAAACATACGTAGAAATTGTTGATATGACCAGCTACGATCTGAAGAAGGTCAAAAGTTACATACAAAATGGAAAACGTAACTTAAGGCTATGCATGAATAGTTAATGGATCCCTTTAAGTCAAATATTGACCACCTAACTCCCGAACTTATGCAAAAGTACCTTGATGGTAATCTTTCAAGGGAAGAATGCCATGAGGTAGAAAAGTTACTAGCTGAATCTGATTTCGAATCCGAGGCAGTGGAAGGGTTTCAGGGTAATCCCGTAAACCTGGAGGATGACCTAGTCCAGCTTAATCAAAATTTAAGGCAACGCATCAGGAAGGAAAAAGTCCTATTCCCGCTTTGGTTTAAAATTGCAGCCTCCCTATTGATTATTGCTGCATCAACGGTGCTAGTTATTAATTATGGCCTTAATTCCTCTGAAATTCAGAATGAGATTTCATCAGCCAAAACAGATGAGACCTCGGTAAATCCATCTAAAAATGAAGTTTTAGCGAACCAGGATTCGCTATTAGCGCTGCGAGAAGAAGTGGAAACGCCAGAGCCCGAACCCATAACGAATATTACTCTTGATGAGGATTTTCAGCCGGAAAGCATTCAAAATCAAGAGAATCAAACCAATTTGAGAACGGTGGCGCCCGCTGAAACGGAAGGTGACGAGTTTACGGAAAAGATGGATGTCAAGGAAAATGTAGCTGAAGTTCTATCAGGAAAGGTGTCTGGCATTTTAGCGGATGAAAGTCCGATCGAAGAAGATAAAACCTTAGATGAAGACAAAACCGAAGAGAGAGATAGTGAAGCGACTATGGCTCCTGCAGCGCTCGAAAGAGCGGAGATAGCTCAACCCTCAACGGTAAAAGAGATTTTGGAAAAAGCGAAGCGTAGTAGGCGGCCAATCCGTTCTGCTAGTACTCAGGCGCTTGTCGATAAAAAAATTCAAGGGCAGGTGACTGCGGTAGACGATGGCGAACCGTTACCTGGGGTAAATATTGCTTTAAAAGACACAGATATTGGAACGGTTACCGATATAGATGGCAATTATTCACTTAACACACAAGGTTCCAAGGAGAAGACGTTGGTTGTTTCATTCATTGGGATGTCCACTCAGGAGGTGGAGGTGGGTGGCCGTTCACAGGTGGATATTCAATTATCTGCGGATGTTTCTCAATTATCTGAGGTGGTTGTAACCGGATATGGGATTGAGAAAAAAAGGCAAGCATCTACAACCATTGTCCCAGCTAACCCGGAAGGTGGCAAAGCGGCTTATCGAAAGTATTTACAAGATAATGTCATTATGCCTCCAGATTCAATCGTTTCAAAGGTCACCGTCAGGTTTAATGTTCTTCCAGATGGTACCTTGAGTAATTTCTCCGTGAACAAAGCTCCGGGTCCTGCCTATCAAGAAGAGGCTATTCGGCTTATCAAAGAGGGACCGAGGTGGATACCGGCTACCGAAAATAATGCTGCCGTTACAGATCAGATAAAAGTCAGGATTCGGTTTAAATAGTTTTCGGCGTTATCCCGATATAGAAAAGGATACTACAGGTGTAAATAAATGGAATCAAACATCTTCACGCAAATTGATCATTTTCAATTCTGACGTTATGGAAACCCCTATGTTAAGCCCAGTGAAATGAGGGGAAGCTCTGTAATGGCTTTGACTTGATCTGTACGGCTGTACTGCTTTTATCGTTAGCTCATTTTCCTAAAAATATGTCTGGCAGCTTGCTTGAGCGCATTGTAGTTGCTACATTTGTATTGTGTACATACAATGCAGCACCGTAAAACGCAAAGGTAAAAACGGCCGGAACAGAAAGCTGGTAGAATCCTATCGGGA
>JBCCIX010000569.1:0-2980 GCA_039028075.1 Bacteroidota bacterium
GTACTTAGCGGACTTACCTTTAGCTTGGGTATTTAGAATGAATTTTCGCAGATCGTCGTTAGCGGATTTTAGATCTTCATTTCTCAAGTACATCATATGTCCACTACGGTAGCCTTTAAAGCTCATCCGGTCTTTCATTTTACCACTAGGGTCAATTTGAGCTAGGGTATATTTAGCTTGAAAGTAGTTGGTGGCGCCGTCGTAGTAACCGGATTGTACCATCACGTGCAAATAAGGGTTTTGAGCCATCGCCACTCTAAGCCGTTCTCGCACGTCGTTATTCTCGTTATTCCATGGCCGTACCGGACCGAACATATTGTACTTAAGATCTGTCGTAAAGTTAAGATGTGAGCGCATGTAGTAATTAATGGCCGGAGTGAATGAATGCAGCCATGAATCTAATTCGGCACTGTAGTCCGGGGCATCGCCGGCTTCTTTCCCGTCTAATCCCAGGTATCTGCTGTCAAGTCGTCCGAGGGTGTACCCGCTTTTGTCCCGTAGCAACTCTTTCCAGAAAAACTGGGTAGGAATAGTAAGGTTTTGCTGCAAAACTACTTTTTTCGAAAGCCCTGAGTAGTAGGCGACTTTAGAGGCCACCTCCTCTTTTTCAGCTTCGTTGATCATCCCTCCTTTGGCAATTGCTGGCATGTATTTGTCGATCGCATAAGATTCTACTTCCGGAAGTATTTCTAAGAGATCTCTCTCTTGTAATAGCGGAGGAAGAGCTTTGTGGTACCACGCTGCGGCGGCAAAGTAGGGTAGGTTAAGCCCGTAAGACACAGGCCGATCAGAGTTAAAGATGAGGTAGTCAGCGGGCGACACCATAATCACACCGTTCAGGTACATCCATTGCCTGGCCTGAAGCTCACCGGCCAATCCCATCACACGAGTGCCGCCGTAACTTTCGCCAATGATATATTTCGGAGAAAGCCATCTGTTATGGCGCGAAATCCACGTATTAATCCATTCGGCCAGATATTTAATATCCGCATTAATTCCGAAAAATAGATCACGTTTCACTTCATCGCCACGCATGGGTATGGTTCTGGAGTAACCTGTATTCGCCGGGTTCACAAAAACGATATCGGCGACATCAAGCACTGAATTAGGATTGTCCTGAACACCGTAGGGCTGAACCGGGAAACCTTCTGCATCTATTTTCAAAACTTTAGGACCAGTGTACGCCACGTGCATCCATACGGAAGCAGAGCCCGGTCCCCCATTAAAGGAAATGAGTAGCGGTCTTTGAGAAAGATCGGACACGTCGGCTCTCTTGTAGTAAGTATAGTGCAAAGCTGCTACCGGTTTTCCAGTATCATCCCACGCCGGCTGAAAGCCTACGGTAGCGGTGTAATTGAATTTTGCGCCGTTGATGGTGGCCGAATGATTGGTGGTAACTGAGGTGTCCAAAGGGACGAGTAGAGTCTGACCACTCAACTGCAGGGTAAGTAGAAGGAGAAACAAGGTGTAGTAGGGTCTCATAATCAAAGTGTAGTAATAATGTGCTCATTGTAATTTCGCATTTTTAAAGAAATAACGACAAACTAAAACCAAAATTTGGTTTGAAACGTTTGTTTCAATATGCCTAAATCAGTTTTATTTGATAAGAATGATGTGCTCAAAAAGGTAACCCAGCTTTTTTGGTCTCAGGGCTATAATGGCACTTCAATGCAAGATTTGGTGGATGTCACCGGTTTGAACAGATCCAGTATTTACAATTCGTTTGGTGATAAGTTTAATTTGTATGAAGAGTCATTAAAATATTACCAAAACAAGCAGAATGAAAAGCTGGCGAAATACTTTTCAAAGGATAAAAGCCCGAAGGAAAGGATTATAGTCTTGTTCGAAGAAACGGCAAAGGATATAACCAGCCAGCAGAGCAAGGATGGCTGCTTTATGTCAAATTGTACTACGGAGCTAGGTAATTCTAATCCGCGGATCCACGATTTCCTGGTTCGAAATAAAGACGCAGTAACCACCACATTCAAGAACCTCATTCTGGAAGCGCAGAAAGGTAAAGAAATTGATTCCTCCAAAAATGCGAACGACCTGGCTGCTTTCCTGTTTTCAAGTTTGCAGGGTTTGAGAGTTACCGGTATGCTTGAAAATAAAACTTCTGATATTCAGGCGATTGTACGCCAGACCTTAAACCTGCTTTAAAAAGATCTCATTTATTTGGAACAATCGTTTCATTTTCCCGTTATTTGGACTAATCGTTTCAAATAAAAATTAACACAATGGGAAAATTAGAAAGTAAAGTCGCATTAATCACGGGTGGTAACAGTGGAATAGGCCTGGCATCTGCCAAGCTTTTTGCACAAGAAGGTGCTAAGGTAGTGATCACAGGTAGGAGAGAAGATGCCTTAAAAGAGGCAGTAAATCAAATCGGCCATGACGCTACCTATGTCCTGGCGGATGCCGCTCAAATCGGATCGGCTAAAAAATCGGTGGAGGAAACCATTTCAAAACACGGGAAAATTGACATCTTATTTTTAAATGCAGGTGTGGCTTATTTCTCACCAATCGATGCCATCGATGAAGACCACTTCGATACTCAGTTTAACATCAACGTAAAGAATCCTTTCTTTACCATAAAAGAGGCGCTCCCCTATTTAGGTGAGGGAAGCGTAATTATTAGCAACACCTCAGTGGTCAATCAAAAGGGCTTTGATAATGCCGGCGTTTACAGCGCCACCAAAGCGGCTTTAAGATCTCTTACCAGGGTATTGGCCAGCGAGCTAAAGGCCAAAAAGATAAGAACCGTAAGCGTGGCCCCCGGACCGATTGAGACTCCTATTTACGGAAAAATGGGCATGGATGAAGCTACACTTCAGGAAATGGGAGCAGGTTTTGCACAATCTGTGCCTCTGGGCCGATTTGGTTCATCCGAAGAATTGGCATCTACCGTTTTATTCCTGGCTTCAGACGATGCTTCGTACATCAATGGAGTGGAATTAGAAGTGGATGGCGGTCTCAGCCA
>JBCCIX010000570.1:0-2973 GCA_039028075.1 Bacteroidota bacterium
ATGAACGTTCATCAAAATCAAATGGAGTTTAGAAAGCGGCTAGGTTATTTACCTCAGGAATTTGGCGTTTACAGTAAGATGTCAGCCGAGGCGCTTCTGTATTATTTTGCCGAACTAAAAGGTATTGCTACCAAGCGTGAGCGCGATGCGATCGTAACCCGCGCCTTAGAAGTCACCAATCTCTACGAGGTGAGGAAAAAAGAGGTGGCTAAATATTCAGGTGGTATGAAACAGCGATTTGGTATTGCCCAACTTCTTTTGAATGACCCCAAGCTCATTATAGTGGATGAGCCAACTGCAGGTCTTGATCCCACCGAACGGCAGCGCTTCTTGAATGTTTTAAGAGAGATCGGCACAAGTAATATCGTTATTTTCTCTACACACATTGTTGACGATGTAAAAGAGCTTTGTACAGACATGGCAATCCTAAATGGTGGTCGAATATTGTCCAACAAAACGCCAAAAGCGGCAGTGAACGCGCTAAACGGCAAAATTTGGAACAAGGTCATACAACGTGACGCTTTGGAGGCGGAGGAAGCAAAATACAACGTGACATCATCCAGTTTTAACGACGATAATACGGTAAACATCCGGGTGATGGCAGATACACTGCCGGGCGATGGATTTGAATCCGTTCAGGCCAATCTGGAGGATGTTTATTTTACCGCGCTCGAAAAAGATCAAGAAGTTTCAGCCGCCTAAAAAATCAATTATGTTCTTCAAGATCTTTTCCTTCGAAGTAAAGTATTGGGTAAAAAACCCGCTCTTCTATATTTATATCGGTTCACTTTTCACGATTTCAGTGCTAGCAATGGCATCAGCAGCTGGTTTTTTTGAGTCACTCACCGTCACCCGTAGCTCTATTACATACTTAAACTCAGCGTATTCATTAAACAGTTTCATCAACGGTTTTTCGATTATCGGATTCTTCCTTATCCCTTCGATTGTTGGAGGTACCATAGTAAGAGATTACACGTCAAATACGAGTAACGTATTGTATTCTTATCCCTTTACAAAAGCAGACTACTTAGTTGCTAAATATCTGAGTGGCGTGGTTATCACAATTTTGGTCTTACTTTCCATAGCCTTAGGGGCTATGGCTGGCAGTTACTTACCCGGAACCAATCCGGAATTAATGGGTCCATTCAGATTAATCAACTATATACAACCCTACCTGATTTATCTGATCCCGAACCTTATCTTTTTTAGTGCCGTGGTATTTGGCGTAGTGACCTTCTCGCGCAATTTGGCTTCAGGTTTCGTTGCCATTATTGCGCTATTTCTTTTGCAGGGGATTGCGGAGACTGTTATTTCCAACCTGGATAACAAGGAGCTTGGAGCCCTGCTTGATCCTTTTGGAGGTGGAGCTTTTCAGTACTACACAGAATACTGGACCGTTTCAGAACAAAACGAAAATCTACTGCCTTTTGAGGGATATGTCGTGTATAACCGCTTGATATGGGGAGGGCTGGGGTTACTTATTTATCTCGCCGTTTTCGGCGTTTTTAGGTTTTCGCATAACCCACTTTCGTTCTCCTTCAGAAAGAAGAGCGGAGCCAGGCTAACCAAAAACAACTTCGGTAGTATGGTTCGGATCAACCTGCCCAAAGTATCCTTTGATTACACTTTAGCGCAGCGTTTTAAAACGGCATGGAAGATATCGAATTATGATTTTTTCTTTGTGGTGAAAAGCTGGCCATTTATCATTATTTCACTTATTGGACTTCTCATACTGACCTTAACCCTGGCCGTAGGACAGCAGATTTATGGCACAGCAACTTATCCGGTAACCTCGCAGATGCTGGACATCGCAGCCAATGTATTCACCCGACTCGCAATACTGCCCATTACGTTTTTGTATGCGGGCATGCTGATCCACCGTCATAGGATGTCAAGAATTGATCAGATGGTGGATGTATCTCCAATTCCAAACTGGACCTTACTGCTCTCAAAATTCATTGCGCTGGTGAAAGTCCAATTCGTGTTACTGGCGCTTATCATGGTGGCCGGTATAATTATCCAAACCTACGACGGGTTCTATGAATACAATATTGGACTTTACTTAAAAGATCTTTACCTCATTCGCTTCTGGAATATTCTAGCCTGGAGCCTACTTTCTATTTTCATTCATGCCATGATACCCAATTACCTCATTGGCTTTTTTGTAAGTCTTGGCCTCGCCATTGGTATTGGCTTCTTAGATTCCATCGGGGTCGAGCAATCCGTGTTTAAATACAATGAAGGGCCTGGTGCATTTTATTCCCCTATGAACGGATACGGCAGTAAGCTGACCGGATATTTCACCTACAAAGTGTATTGGCTATTACTCGGTTGTGCGCTGTATGTCCTCTCCATTGCTTTCTGGAAGAGAGGAATAGCCTCATCGATCAAGAATAGATTTGAGATAGGATTTCAATCATTTAAAGCCCCTTTGAAAATCGCTTTCGCTTTTTTCTTGTTGTCTTTTGTCGGACTTGGCGCCTACATCTGGTACACCAATAATGTAGAAAACGAATATGTAGCCTCTAAACAAAGGGAGGAGAGAAGGGCAGAACAAGAAAAGCTATATTCGAAATATGCGAAAGTTCCTCAACCCAGGATCGTAGACGTAAAGGTGGATATGGACCTTATACCCGAATCAAGGGATTTTAAAGCCCGGGGGACTTTCGTACTAAAGAACAAAACCAATCAGGCTATTGACTCGCTTCTGCTGAATCATAACAGCTACCCAAGCAGTTTTAGCTTCTCAGTGCCCACAACCCTTGCTCTTGAGGACTCGGTTTTTAACTTCGACTTGTACATATTAAAGCAACCCATGAGCCCCGGTGATTCAATAACGTTCACTTTCGAAATGTGGAATGAGCCCAATACCTGGCTTAGGGATAACTCCCCGGTACGCGCGAACGGCACCTTCATGAATAATGGCATTTTCCCCACTTTTGGATATTCAGGGGGTGGCGAAATTACCGACAA
>JBCCIX010000571.1:0-2958 GCA_039028075.1 Bacteroidota bacterium
GTCGTCTAGGACTTATCGTGATACTGCTTCCCTTCCTTTTTTGGATGACATTCCACTTTCAGGGTTATTTTTTCGATCTATTTAGTCGATACGAATTCCGGTCAGTTAGTTTCAGTACGGCTACTTCGGTGGAATTACCGGAAGTAGATAGTCTGTTTTGGTTCACTGCCTTGATTTTATCAGCCATTCTATTGGGGTTTGTACTCCCCTTCACCGGTGCAACCATGTTTACAAAACAGCCCTTGGTAAAAACACTTTTTGCCGTGGCTTTGATCATTATTTTTTACACTACCTACATTTATTTGGTTGCGGAAGAGCTGGGTGTAAACAAGTACGGTCCTAATGATTCTATGTGGCTAATTCCTTCCAATGAGGCAGGAGCCTTTCGGTTTTTTGCCATTGCCTTAATGATAGCCAATGTGGTCTTGCTCTTCGTGGCCTATAGAAAATTGAGAGAAAAGGAGGTATAATATGGAATTTCAAAACGGCAAAAGCATATTTCTACAAATCGCGGATACCATTACCGACAAGGTAGTGAGTGGTGAATTTCCAGCAGGAGAAAAAATTCCTTCCGTGCGCGAACTCGCCTCTGAAATGGGCGTGAATCCAAATACAATAATGAGAACCTACAGTGAACTACAAGCTATGAGTATAATCGAAAATCAAAGAGGTATAGGGTATTTTGTGAACCCTGAAGCTCAAAAGATCATCTTGAATGGAAAAAAAGACGAGTTTTTTAATAAAGTCTTACCGGAGTTTTTGAGGCAGGCCTCCTTATTGGGAATAACCTCATCCGAACTAAAGAAGCATATAGATTCTAACCGATAGCGCAGATGAAGCTTAGTAATAAAATATTGATTGGTTTTTTCGGATTTATATTCCTCTACATGACTGCAGCATTTACCGAAATGCGGTTTAAAGGGGATCTAAATCGAATTGGAGAACATGACGGCATCATGGAGACCACCGAATTAAGTGCAATAGGCTATGTAAAAATGTCTGACTTAATTCAACGCGTAACCGTTACAAGCGCTGATAATCCGGGAATTGAAGTAAAGAGTAAAACAGGGCAGGCTCTACAGTCTCTTAATTACGAAGTGGTGGGTGACACCTTAATCATAAACAGTTTCGACCTCAATAAAGGAGAACCGGCCGCAATTACCCTTCTATTGAATGGTAATGGTCTTCGAGGTCTGGAAGTTCGTGATACGCATGTCACGCTGAAAAAAATGGTAATAGATAGTCTTGTTGTGTCGCAATCTGGCGGTCATGTTTGGTTTGATAAGATGAATCGAATTGATCAGCTCAACATTAAGGTTGAGGACGCGGCAGAATTATATGTCTACACCGGGCTTGACCTTCTTAACGTCAACGCCATAAATTCTCACGTGGTCATTCAATCTGACATTGGTATTTTGTCGGGTAGAATTTCACGTCAAACTCAGCTGGTGGCTAGTGGGCCGGAAGAAGTTCGGCTGAAAAGAGACTCTAGTAGTGATTTTAGATTCTATTAAGCTAAAGTCTGTAACATAAACAGATCTTGTACCTTCTACTATTTAATTATTTGAATAAGAATGGATATCCAAATCAAAGGACTAACCAAAGTCTATCCCAACGGCCATGCCGCTGTGCGCGATGTAAACCTCGAAATAGGTAGCGGAATGTTCGGTTTGCTCGGACCCAATGGTGCCGGTAAATCCAGCTTTATGCGAATATTAGTAACGGTGCAAAAGGCTACATCAGGCACTATATTGATGGACGGCATGGATATCAATGAAAACCGACAAAAGATCAGAACAATGATCGGTTATTTACCTCAGGATTTTACGTTCTTTTCGAAACTCAAAACCTGGGAGTTTCTGGATTACGCCGCCCAGCTTTCTACCTCTTTGAAGAAAAAAGATCGGTTAGTAAAGGTAGACAACCTGCTGGATCAGGTAGGATTACTCGACGTTCGTGAACGTATGGCCAATAAGCTCTCCGGAGGTATGAAGCGTAGATTGGGTATCGCCCAGGCACTTATTGGTGAACCGCGGCTGTTGGTTATAGATGAACCTACTACAGGGCTGGATCCCGAGGAACGCATCCGATTTAGAAATATATTGTCAGATCTTAGCCAAAAAGACGTAACTATCATTTTATCGACCCATATCGTGGGCGATATCAGCAGTACCTGTCATAACATGGCCATGCTCAACAAAGGTGAAGTTGCCTTCAAAGGATCTCCTGAAGGTATGATCAACCGGGTTAGAGGTCACGTTTGGCAGGTTACCCTGGATGACCAAGCTTTTAACGCGCTAAAGATCAAATATCCCGTGGTTTCCACTATCCCGATTGATGGTATGTGGGAGGCGCAACTGATTTCGGAAGATAAGCCACATCCCGAAGCCATTGATGCCAACCCGAATTTGGAGCATGCTTATGTCTACTTTATGGAAAATGAATTAGGAGTGTCACTGGTATGATTTGGATAAACGATAATATGGCATCCACAATAAAAAAAGTAGCATTTCGCGGACTTACTGAAGTAATCTGTCAAAGTTTTTCCGCCACGCACCCTCTCTCCCTAAAGGGATCTCTCCCCACTTACCTTTCGAGCGATGGTATTCCCCTTCAGGGGCTAGGGGTAGCGCAAGAGCAACTTAAGTTCACTATTATATTGAAACTTGTCGAAGAAATAATCAATTCTCGAAGTAAACTGGTATGATCTCATTAAAAAACATATTGACCATATCAAAATATGAGTCCAAGGTACTATGGCGGAATTGGTTCTTTAGGATCGTATCACTAATAGGAATCTTTTTCGTATTTATCTTCAATTTGGGCGTATTCTCAGAAGTAGATACCCCGAGGTGGTTTGTATTGTCCAATAGCTGGACCCAGCCTTACGCCACCATGATGCTCATCAGCATAGCTCAGGTAGCGGCAGTTATTTTTCTCGCCACTGGTCTCGTTAAA
>JBCCIX010000572.1:0-2940 GCA_039028075.1 Bacteroidota bacterium
TCCCTGATACATGTGAGCAACATGTGTTTTTGAGTTAGGTTTCCATTCTCCCATTGGGTGTGGATGCTTTTTTGCATACTCCTTTACCGCTTTCGGTGCTCTTCGGTCTGAGTTGCCTTCACGCAATACTGGATTTACCGCGCTGCCTTTTATTTTGTCATATCTAGATTTAATTTCCTTTTCAAGCACGGTAGAAGGATCTTCAGGGTAATCAGGCAATTCATACCCTTGTGACTGCAGTTCGGCTATAGCTGCTTTCATTTGTGGAACAGAAGCACTAATGTTTGGAAGTTTGATAATATTAGCTTCAGGCTTTGTCGCCAACTCCCCTAGTTCAGATAATGCATCTGATATTTTTTGATCCACCGTTAAGTACTCGGGAAAATTAGCTATAATTCGACCTGCCAGCGAAATGTCCCTGACCTCTACATCGATACCAGCAGGTCTGGTAAAGGTTTGAATAATGGGCAAAAACGAATATGTGGCCAAGGCCGGAGCTTCATCGGTTTTCGTATATATTATTTTTGAGGGGGTTTCTGACATCTCTGTTTGATCTAAAGTTGCACGGATTGGCTGCGAAATTAATAAAAGTACTGCGGTTTCGCATGTCGGATCAGAGGCAAATAATCTTCAAGCAAAATCTAAACTAACTTTTCAAGGTCAACGTTTACTTGGAATGATGCATGTATTTATCCTCTATTTACACACGCTCCTTCCGTTCCATAATGAGGTGCCGAGTCCCGAAGTCTGCCTCTCTGCAGAAGAAGCAAAGCTAGTTACTCTAATCAATAAGTATAGAAAGTCTAAACGTCTCAATTCGATCCCAGTGTCCAAAAAACTTACCCTGGTGGCTCAGCTTCACGCCAAAGATCTAGCACAGTTTTATGATTTTGATCCTAACGGCCCGTGCAATCCTCATAGCTGGTCAGACCAGGGAAATTGGAGCTCTTGCTGTTATACAAATGACCATAAAGAAGCTAAATGTATGTGGAACAAGCCTAAAGAGATTTCGGAATACGAGAGCCACGGTTATGAGATAGCCTACTACAGCTCTGCCGGAGCTACAGCGGAAGAAGGTATAAAGGGTTGGAAGAAAAGCGCTGGACATAACCCATTACTTGTTAACTCTGGAATGTGGAAAAAGGTGGAATGGCAAGCTCTTGGTGTTGGTATATATAAAGAATACGCTGTGGTGTGGTTTGGTCAACTTGGGGATGAAGAACAACCTTGCTATAATTAGCTAATATTGTTCTTTTTCATTCGGAAAGTCATTTGATTTTACATCCTTAACATACGACTCAACAGCCTTCGAAATAATCGTATCAAGATCGGCATATCGCCTCAAAAATCTAGGTTGAAATTCTTTAGTTATACCTAACATGTCCTGCATAACCAGCACCTGGCCATCCACACCCCCTCCTGCTCCTATACCAATTATGGGAACACTGACTTTTTTAGCCACATTTTCGGCCAATCGGGCGGGGATCTTCTCGAGAACAATAGCAAAACATCCACACTCTTGAAGAATTTGGGCATCCTCAATGAGTTTATTGGCTTCAGCTTCCTCTTTGGCCCGTACGGTGTACGTGCCGAATTTAAAAATCGATTGCGGTGTCAGCCCGAGATGGCCCATTACAGGCACACCGGCACTTAAAATTCTGATTACCGATTCTTTTATTTCACTTCCCCCTTCCACCTTTACCGCGTGCGCCCCGGACTCTTTCATAATTCTTATGGCTGATCTAAGGGCTTCCGATGAATTACCTTGATAGGAACCAAATGGAATATCTACTACTACAAACGCGCGACGCACTGCCTTAACTACGGAAGTAGCATGATAGATCATTTGATCAAGGGTAATGGGTAGCGTGGTTTCGTTACCTGCCATAACGTTCGAGGCGCTGTCCCCCACCAGTAGAACATCGATCCCCGCATTATCAAGTATCCTCGCCATTGAAAAATCGTAGGCCGTTAACATAGAGATCTTCTCGCCTCTATGCTTCATTTCTTGGAGCTGATGCGTAGTAATTTTCTTGATATCGGTTTTATGAGTTGACACTCAATTTAAAATTTGAATTTGGTACGGTAACGGTAAAGGTGGACCCTTCCCATTCATAACTCTTTACCGTTATAGTGGCCTGAAGTTTGTCAGCTACCTTTTTAACGATATATAGTCCAAGACCTGAGCCCTCACTTCGTTCGGTGGCTCGATAGAACATATCAAAAATATGAGGTAGCTTCCCCTCTTCTATTCCTTCTCCATTATCTTCAACCGTAAGTTTAAGTTCTTTTTCATCAACAATGGCCTCGATGTCGATAAAACTACCTTCTGAGTTAGAGTTTCGATACTTAATAGCATTAGAGATCAAATTATTCAGAATAATCCTAACTCTGGTAAGATCGGAAATAAAAGCCACCGGCTGTCTCACTTTAGTTCTGATCTCAAGGCCATTGGTATCCGAGGCATTATAGTAACTGGACACGGAATTATTGATTTCTGACATTAAATTCATCTTGACGTGAAGATCATTAATACGGTCATTTCTGGACAGACTCAACAGTTCCATAACGAGGTCATCCAATCGCTTGACACTGCTCTCTATCTTCTCAATACATTCTTTCTGGGTCTTTTTATTTGATTCAAGACGATATATATCAATAAGCCCAAGAATTGATCGTAAAGGGGACCTTAGATCATGACTGGCATGATAGACAAAACTGTCAAGCTCAAAATTTACTTTTTGTAGCTCAATTAAACTTTCCTTGGTTTTAGTAATGTCCTGTAGGAGGCAGTCTGCGGTAACGTTATCATCATTTACTTTTGCGCTGAAAGAGACCCAAACACTTCTGGTACCGATTCTTAATTCAAACTCAGTATGCTCTATCGAACCAGAGTTTTTAAAGGCGTTTTCTAGTCTACTGGAGTCTGCATCTCTCAAA
>JBCCIX010000573.1:0-2939 GCA_039028075.1 Bacteroidota bacterium
AGTAAGCTCTTCGACACTTCCAAACCTTTGAATAAGACGCTTGTCTTTCATGATATGTTCTTGGTTAATACTGATGTCCTTAATCCAAACTTTAGGATACCAGCGCCTGTTTTGGACTTTGTCAGGTGAAAAAATCAAAAACCCATCCCGGGTTCCGTAAAGCATATCACCTTCCGGTGTTCGGTATGAACTATTCACTAAAAAGTAGGGACTACCTCCTTCTGATTGAATGGCAAAATCAAAAATTTCAAAGGAAATGGAAGAAAAGTCATCGGTACCGGAAAGGATGATCTCTGATAACCCTTCATCCGTAGTAACCCACAGATGCCCACGGTTATCTACCTCGACTGATTTGATTTTATTACTCAGCAAACCATGCTCTTTTCTAATAAATCTAAAATCTAGTGTTTTAGTACTGAAGTAAATCAAGCCCGATCGCTCCGTTCCCAACCATAAGTTATCTTTCTCATCCTGTGATATTGAAATAATATTTTCAGACTTAAAAAAGTAATTCTCACTTCCAATACGCCTTAATCTTTTAGTTTCAGGATCTATCGTGGACAAGCCCGCATTTGAACCTACCCAAAGGGTTTTATCCGGGGCAACATGCAACGCGTTAATATGGTTAGCACTCTTGTTGAAATGATCCGCATATTGATCAATTAAGCCGTTTTTCGAAATACAAATAAGACCGCGATTGTTAGTGCCAGCCCAGACTTCATTGTCAATAACCACAATATCATAAATTTCCATCCAGCTGCCAGGACTTTCGTTTGAAGAAGAATTGAAGTTCTGAAACTCACCGGTTTTGATATTCAGGGAAGCAAGCCCATTGAAAGTCCCCATCCAAAGCAAACTACTATCGTCCTGGAATACCAAACACTTAAGCCGATTATTCCCAATACCTTCCCTGCTAATTCCAGGATAGAGAGAAACGGTTTTCTCAGACGGATCATACAGTTTAAGGCCAAATTCTGTTGCCATCCAGATTTGATTGTCAACTTTCACCATGTCGTTAACCACGTTGTCGCGCTGCCCTTTTGGGGATCCTCGTATATTTGGTTGTCCAGTGACATGCTCGAACCAATGACCTCGTGAAGATTGGTAGTATATTCCATCGTTGTAGGTAGCGATCCAAATTCCTCCTTCGTTATCTTTAAAAATATCTCTAACTGATTGGTACTCAAGCAAGGTAGTTTTTGAATAAGTTATCGTGTCATAAATGATAAGGCCATTCATTGTCCCAAGCCAGAGTTTTGAATCCCCAAAATTTCTTATGGCCCTGATACTGTTTGTTTCAATGGAACCCGGAAGGCTTACAATTTCAGGAGCAAAACCTTCAAGATATCTGATCAAAGCCGTATTTTGAGATTGTGTACCTATCCAGAAGGTTCTGGTTAACTTGTCTAGGAATACCGTTCTAACCTCATCCGAATGGCTTTCCGAGGTAAGTATTGAATTGAGTAAGACATTTCGCTCGGTGGGACGGTCATTTTCTAAGCTGAATATTCCATATTGAGAGGATATGAGAATATTCCCGTTGAGATCTTCGGATATTTCTTTAATATCAAAATTAGCCGACTGGCTCAAATCGAAACGTAATTCATGCTTATTGAATCTATGATCATTGCTTCCCCCTGAGTATAAACCGTAGTTAGTACCTATCCATAGCCTTCCTGACTTATCTTCAAATATCTTTCTGACAATCAATGAATTAGTGCTTCCATTCTCCAATGGCAGATCAATATTTCGGAAGCCATTTTCTTCAGGTATCCAAATATTTAAACCAAATCCGGTTCCCACCCAAATGTTTCCCTGCGTATCATTGTAAAGAGACCAAACCCAATCATTATTAATGGTAGTGGTATCACCCTCTACCGCATTGAAAACGTCAAAACTATAGCCATCAAATCTTAATAGACCATTCTTGGTACCAAACCATACAAATCCTCTTTCATCCTGGGTTATGCAAAAGACCGGGTTACTAGGTAAACTTATATGGCGATCAAAACGAATGGTTTTCTGACCCCATAAAGAGTTAGATAGAGTAAAAGTAGTGATCAGTACACATGTTAAGTACTTTGCCATTTCTTTAACATTTACTCATAATTGATGGCTTTTTTTCGCTTTTTTCAATTAAATCAATATTATCTAAAAATATCGCATTTAAGACAGTTTCATTACAAATGAAACATTTGACCGGTTAAAATGAAACACTTCTTCGGGTAGAGTATCCCTTACCATGGAAATACGAATCAAAAAACGGCTCATCTACCGAAGTAAGAATTATATCATTGGGTCATGAAAATACAAGTCAGATTATTTGTGGTGACTTTACTGCTTATAGGAATGATATTATTTGTGATATACATCTACTAAACCAAGAAGTCTATGAATAAAGTCTTTACTACGCTATTTGTTTTTTTTATTTCGTATTCCTTGTGTGCTCAAAATGTGATTACCGGGGTGGTACGAGATGAAAATGGAGAGACACTCCCAGGGGCAACCGTACTGGAACAAGGAACCTCTAACGGAGTGGTGACCAATCCAGACGGTCAATTTACCATACGAGTAAATCGTGGGGCAATCTTAACTGTATCCTTTGTGGGATATTTATCTGAATCGGTCGAGGTACAAGATCAGTCGGTAATAAACTTCGACTTAACTCCCGATGTCCAGTCCCTTGCAGAAATTATAGTGGTTGGATATGGGACTCAGAAAAAAAGTGACCTTACAGGTACTGTTGCTACTATTTCCCCAAACCGGATAGATGCTAAGCCCAACACTAATTTCACTCAAGCGCTTCAAGGAGCATTGCCCGGAATTAACATTACTACTAATGCATCCGGGGCGGAGCAGAATAATGTAAACATCTTAATACGGGGAAGAAATTCTATCAATGCGGCCAATGGCCCGCTCATAGTACTTGATGGTGTGCC
>JBCCIX010000574.1:0-2935 GCA_039028075.1 Bacteroidota bacterium
CGGTGTCGTTTTAATCACCACTAAATCAGGCCAATCGGGTCAACTCAAGGTGGACTACAGCGGGCAAGTTGGCATAAATGTAGTGCACAACAAACTTGACTTATTAAATGCTCAAGAATATTTTGAAGGCATTAATCAATTAATTGAGGATGGCGTTGAGGGGACTTGGCCAATGGTTGAAGCTTTTGAAGGTAATGGTACGGATTGGCAGGATGTAATCTTTCAAGATGCGCTAACGCAAAATCACAACATCAGCGTTTCAGGCGGCGATGAGACTACTTCTTATTTGATTTCAGCCAATTACAATAGCGAAGATGGCCTGATCGAAAATACTTCTCTGGAACGGTACACCCTTAGACTCAACCTAGATCGTACTTCAGACAAGTTTAATGTTGGAGTTAATATTACCACGAGTTACATCAAAGATAATTTTGTCCCCAATGGATTTGATGTGAATTTACGCGGGGGTGCCATTAACGCAGCAAGGCAGTGGGATCCCACTTTCCCGATCACAAATGATGACGGAAGTTTTTTTGTCACCGGATTATATGACATTGATAATCCAGAGGCTATCATTACCGGAAATCACATCGACGGAAACCGCTATCGAACGTTGGGAACCGCCTACGCAGAGTATTTCCTGCTACCCGAATTGAGTGTTAAAGTGAGAGCTGGAATAGATGTTCTCTCCGAAGACAAGACCGCCTACAAAGATCGAACGACCGTGATTGGGAATTCGTTGAATGGTGTTGCGACAGCCTTTACTGCTAATCGATCTAATTATTTGATTGAGGGCACACTGAATTACACAAAGGAATTTGATGAACATAATATCACAGCGCTTGCCGGTGTGACGACACAGGAATTTATAGGTAGATCGAGTTCACAGGAAGCCACTAATTTTACTACAGACGCTACTCTTGCAGATAATTTCGCTTTAGCCGATCCGTTAACGCTGCAAAATTCAAGTGGAAAAAAC
This sequence comes from Bacteroidota bacterium, assembly GCA_039028075.1. Lineage (GTDB taxonomy): Bacteria > Bacteroidota > Bacteroidia > Cytophagales > Cyclobacteriaceae > Fulvivirga. Next base: position 980 of record JBCCIX010000574.1, read on the forward strand.
AAAAACCGTCTCCTATCTTATTTAGCACGAGTAAATTATACGTATTTAGATAAATACTTATTAACGGCATCGTTTAGAGTAGACGGTTCGAGCAGATTCGGAGATGGAAATAAATACGGCTATTTCCCTTCCGTATCTGCGGGTTGGTTATTAGACCAAGAGGGCTTTATGTCCCAGTCTGATTTATTTACAACATTGAAATTACGGGCAAGTTGGGGGCAAACGGGCAACGATCGGATTGGTAATTATGAATATCTCCCTACGTTCAGTGGGGGAGCGAATAGAACCAGTTATGTGCTCGATGATCAACTTGCCATCGCTTTTAATCCACAACGGATTGCTAATCCCGATTTACAATGGGAAACCACAACTCAAGTAGATGTGGGTCTGGATTTTGCACTTTTTGGAAACAGAGTATCGGGTAGTTTTGATTGGTATCGTAAAACTACAACCGATATGCTGCTTAATCTGGCGGTTCCGCGGGAAACAGGGTTCGGCTCTATCCGAACCAATGCCGGAGAAATGCAAAATTCAGGCATTGAGGTGTTTTTGAATACCATAAACTATGTCAGTGGCGATTTTAAATGGGAATCAGATATTAATTTTTACACCCTTAGTAATGAAGTAATAGACCTCGCTGGTACCGACAGCCTTATCAATGAATCCATAGCGATTTCTAACGGAAGTTTTGCACTTACCGCTGAGGGGCAGCCTCTTCGTTCTTTTTTTGGATATGAAGTTACTGGCATTTGGCAAGAGGGAGATGATTTTGATGCGATAGATAACAATGTTGAGCCTGGTGATTTTAAGTTTCGCGATATAAATAATGATGGAACAATTGACTCTGAAGATAGGACTATCATAGGAAATTCATTTCCTGATTTTAGCTGGGGCTTTGGGAATACGCTCTCCTACAAAGGACTTTCGCTTTATGTGTTTTTCAGGGGTGTGCACGGTGTTGATATGCTAAACGCCAACCTCATGGAGCAATACTTCCCCAACAGGGCCGGTGCTCGAGTTAATAGGTTTTCTGAGCCATTCCTTAATCGATGGACCCCTGACAATCCAACCAACGATCAGCCCTCTTACCTGGGTTTTAGCCGCCAAGCCGCTCAATCAGTCAATTCCTGGACTGTAGTTGATGCTTCTTATGTAAAGCTGCAAACGGTACGATTAGCCTACAATTTGCCTCAGGCGGCTTTGCCAAAATACATTCGATCTTTAGAGCTATCACTCACGGGAATTAACTTACTTACCTTCTCGGATTACGATGGATTTGATCCTGCACTCAATTCTGATGGCAGTACCAACTTTAGAATTGATTGGAATACCTATCCATCGGCCACATCTTTTATCCTTGGGTTTAATGTTGGACTTTAAACTGCTACTATTATGCTTTTAACATATAAAAAACTTAGATATCTTTTTTTTATTTTACTGCTTTTCATGGGATGTGATGAAGCCCTAGAACCAGAGGTTTTTTCTGACACGCTGCCTTCAAACTTGTTCGCTTCATTAGAAGGTGTAGAAGGCGTATTATTCGGAGCATACTCTAATGCATCACGTGTAGGAGGTAATAATGCCGCTTCGGAGCTAGCAGAGCAGGAATTTATGACCGATGTGGGTTTTTCAACCGGAGGTGGTGCTACCCCTTTAAATTATATCGATTGGATATTAGATCCCTCAGCAGGTGCAGGTTTGTATAATGGGCCGTACCAGGCGATCAGGAATGTAAATATAATACTAGAAGCGCTTCCAGATGCAGGAATTACGGATGACGAAAAAACGCTTATTCGAGCAGAAGCAAGATTCATTCGTGCCTGGACGTATTATATTTTATACATTAGATATGGCCCTACACCGCTAAGGACGAGTTCGTCCGACCCTCTAGAAATGCCTAGAGCCGGTGAGCAAGAATTTATCGATTTCATAGAGTCTGAATTTTTAGAGGTGATC
>JBCCIX010000575.1:0-2931 GCA_039028075.1 Bacteroidota bacterium
AGCGATCATACTGGCGTAGCCAACAATTTCGCCCATTTCATAACTCGGTTCCCCATCAGATACAACCCAGAAAATTATATGTACGCCTATCAACAGTAGCGAAGCATATAGACCGTTTTTAATAATTGTGTTTCTCATTTTCAAAAATTTGATGAGCCTCTAAAGAGCAAAGTATACAGGCAAAAGCGGTCATACCAAAGTACCATATATCAATTTAGTACCTAAGTACCACTAAATTAATCCCGCGATTTGAGCGTTTTTAATGGCTTCAGTTCGGCGCTTAGCGTCCAGCTTAAAAAGAATACTGGAAACGTGGGTCTTCACCGTACTCTCACTAATGTAAAGACTCTCGCCAATTTCTTTGTTCGATTTGCCTTTCACCATTTCCAGAAAAACTTCGCCCTCTCGGACGCTGAGGTTAAGTTCTTTAGCTTTGTTTTCATTGATAATCGTACGCTCTTCCGTGCTTTGTCTGTTAAGTAACTTACCTACGAGCACACCAAAACCAATAAATAGGGCGGCAATTGTTACGGCTAGGATCTCGTTAGTAAATGAATGGGTGGTTATGGAGTATTTGCTAAGTTCCATAAGAAGCATTAAAGCTATGGCCAGCAGCCCAAATCGGAAGGCTATCTTTCTCATGGGCAAAAGTTAACCAAATGAGGAGAGTATTGCTAGTCCTGTTTTAAAACAGTGCCAATTGACCTTCCGGACGCTTTGCCGGCCCATTGGTCGTCATGCCGCCATATTTATAAGATGACCTTTTTTCTGCTTCAATTATCTTAGAAAATTGGGATGGATCAGCTCTAAAATTTCTTTCTATTTTCAAAGATTGCTCATGAAGCAATCGAAAAGCTTTTACTTTATCTGAGCGATCAATTTTTGCTTTTTCTAATGCGTTTTTTAACGTTGAAATCGTTTCATCATATATTTTCAGAGGCACAGGAAACGGGTGGCCATCTTTCCCACCGTGGGCGAATGAAAATCGGGCCGGATCTTTGAAACGACTGGGTGTACCGTGTATAATTTCGCTAACCAGCGCTAGCGATTGTAAAGTTCGAGGACCCAGACCTTTTAGGAGTAGGAGGTCTTCAAAAGAAGAGAGGTCTGTCTCATGGGCTAAGGCTAAAACACTTCCCAACCGCTTCATGTCTACATCTTGACTTTCTAAATGATGTCGGCCAGGCATTTTGAAACCTCGTATTTCTTTTGAAATTTCTTGAGTCTTCACCATTTTTAACATACACTTTCTGGTTTTAACCGCTTCTCTGGCGGTCAAATTCAGAATACGCCCCTGATTTTCACCACATACTGCTTTGTGGGGTTCGTCAATGAGAGAGGTCAACTCCTTAGAGTGCCAGTGGTACCTTCTAGCGTACCCATTTTTTACATTCATGCCTTGCTGAATAACTGCCCACTGGCCGTCTGCAGTCACTATAAAATTATGCAGATAGATGGAGTAACCGTCCTGAACTGCGGTATTGTCAACTTTAGCACTTAATTTACTCTTGCGTATTAAGTCCCGGCCATTGAGCCCTGTTTTATTAGCTAATTCTCTGAGCTCATACGGTGTCTGCAAGGAATACTTACCACGGCCTCCGCAGATAAATACACCTAATTCCTGCGCTTTGTAGTTGAGGGCTTTCTTCAGAGCGCCTAGCACGGAGGTAGTGATGCCGGATGAATGCCAGTCCATGCCCAACACACAACCTAGGGATTGGAACCACAGTGGGTCCGTCAATTTCGATAAAAAGGCAGGTCTACCGTATTCCTCAATGATTGCCGTGGAGATGGCTCCACCTAATTTGGCCATGCGCGAGGCTAGCCAGTGGGGTACTCTCCCCTTGTGGAGAGGTAAGTCCGTATATCCAATGTTCTTCATCAACTAAAAATAATAGTAAATATAACTAAAAATTTTAGTATAATCAGATTATGCACTACATTCATTAGTTTAGATACATGGGAAAAAGAATAACTCGACTTATATTGTTTTATGTACTAGGCTATTCAAGTTTACCGGCGCAAGGGTTGTACTACCCGAGCCCAGGTACTTGGGAGCGGAAAGTGCCGGCCAGTCAAGGATTCGATGAACCTTTGCTGCTTGAGGCGGTGAGTTTTGCCAAGAACAATGAATATTCAGGGGCTAAAGACCTTCGTCAGGCCATATTGAAAGGTTTTCAAAGAGAACCTTACCACGAAATTGTAGGTCCGACCAAGGAAAGAGGCGGCCCTGCGGGTTTGGTGGTAAAAGGCGGTTTTATAGTGGCTGAGTGGGGCAACCTTGACCGTGTTGACATGACATTTAGCGTAACAAAAAGTTATCTTTCCACCGTTGCCGGTCTTGCTTACGATCAGGAAATGATAGATGTCAATGATCCTGTGGTCGATTTGATCTGGGACGGTACCTTCGAAGGGGCACATAATAATAAGATAACCTGGCACCATCTTTTGACCCAATCATCGGACTGGTCGGGAGTACTGTTCGGTATGCAAGATTGGGCAGACCGTCCTCCGCGTGAGGGGGGAATCGACGACTGGCGAAATCGAGAACTTTTTGAGCCAGGCACTCGCTTTGAGTACAATGATGTTCGGGTTAACGTTTTGAGCTACTCACTACTAAATGTTTGGCGCAGCGCCCTGCCGTTAGTGCTAAAGAGTAAGATCATGGATCCGATCGCTGCATCCTCGACCTGGCGGTGGTACGGCTACGAACATTCCTGGGTTACCTTAGATGGCTTTAAAGTGCAGTCTGTGAGTGGAGGCGGTCACTCCGGGGGTGGTATGTTCATCAACACACTGGATCAGGCAAGATTTGGCTTATTGTTTTTAAGAAACGGAAAATGGGGCGATCAGCAGCTTATTTCTGAGAAATGGGTGCATATGGCCGTTCAGTCTTCAAAGCCAAATGAAAGCTATGGCTATATGTGGTGG
>JBCCIX010000576.1:0-2927 GCA_039028075.1 Bacteroidota bacterium
CATATTTGGCTCGGCATGGACCTTCACATCATCTCCCTGCACTGCACAGATAATACCCTTTTCATCCAGCCTAGGCTTTTGACTTTCGATAATGGTCATGAAAAGTTCCATAATGCTAAATGATTTTAACTCTAGCGTATAACCTTCCATTTGGCTGGTAGCCCAACTCAAAAGGTTATTTAATAGATCAGATGAATGGTCAAAACTCTCGATCAACTTGGGAAGAACTGCTTCCAAATCTTCATTATCTGCCATCTTATTCCTGACCAAATGCAGCAAGCCATCCAAGGTATTAATGGGCGACCGTAAATCATGGGCAATGATAGAAAAAAGCTTATCCTTAATACTGTTGGATTGGTCAAGTTGGTCTCTTTGATTTTTTATCTGTTTGTTTTTTTCCTTCAGCAGTCGATTACTTTTTGCCTTGATGGTGTAGCTACGATATATGAAAAACAATAAGATAATAATGGCAACGATTACAATAACCGTAATGTCAATGGCTAACTTCTGATTACTTACTATACGCTGGTTCTCCAATTCCTTTTCCTTTTGCGCCAGAATTAACTCGTTACGCTGTTGATTAAACTCGTATTGCGCTGTGATCCTGCCCATTTCAGCGGTTTGCTGAGTAGCTGCCAAGCTATCCACTACGGCCTTGTACTCCTCGTGAACTGCGAGTGCCTTTTTATAGTCTCCCTCATGTTTGTGGATTTCGTAGCTTGTTCTCAGCGCTAATTTCTGATTATCCAAATTACCGGAAGCTTTAGCTATAGTTAAGGCCTGGTCAGCATAGCTGTTCGCCGATTTGTAATCAAGAACTTGAATATATACCTGAGCAAGACCCACCAGTGGCTCCACTTTATCATTCGAACTCTCAAAACGATCGAAGGTGGCCAAGGAAAAGTTAAAAGCTTGAATAGCCTTCTTTACATCACCCTTTTTAAGATAGACCTCGCCCAGCTTAAAGTAGGCAAAACCATAGCCTCGCTCATTGATCCTGGCTTTGGGGAGTGCGAAGAAATCCAGGAGTACCTTTTCCGCTTTGTCATATTTACCCAATCCATAGTAGCAATAAGCAAGATTAACCGCCAGGGTAGTTGTTGTACCAGGGTCGGGTTTCTGATCCAAAGACTCGATTTCCTTAAATATCTTGAGCGCCTCAGGAAACTGCTTCATTCGTATATAACATACCCCAATATTATTCAGACTACGCATGACATAATCAGCGTCATTCACAGACCTAAATAGTTCCAATGCATCCAAAAGAAAGGGCAACCCTGCCCTGTAATTCCCGGAAGCATTGAAAGTGATGCCCAGATAATGATCCAGAATGGCTTTTTCTCTTTTAAATGCCGTGTTTTCCAGCCTCAGTTTAATGTCAAACAAAAACGTGCTGACCTCCGGGTACTCTCCTTTGATCAGCATAGTGATAACCAAAAGCCTTGACGACTCCACCAAGCCGGGTTTATAGTCCGATGTAACCGCCAGATCATATGCTCTTTTGGCGTAGAAGTTCATGCTATCCAGATTGGAGTATCTGAAGCCTGCTGCCCGTGTATTCAGACTATCGATAAGCCATTGAACCTCTTCTTGATCTTGACTTTCCGCTTGAGCTAAACCGGTTTGAACCCGCCCTAAAAAAAGCAGGATACCCAAAATCACGGATCGTATAATTCCCTTCACGGGGTTAAAAGTAGAAATTATCCTTCATGGTGTAAAGCCTTACTTATCTTCTTGAATACAAACGCCATGTGTATCTTTTAAAGGGTTACTGCCATCCCATTGCCCCATAGAAATGTAGGGCTGAAATCTGGCAAACAGCTCCTCCTTATACCACCCTAGGCTACGGGTAAGTTTAATGGCTTTCTGGTGTTCTTCACTCCCATAGGCAAAACTGAATAGGTCTTTCTCGCTTCGCCACAGGCTGAAGGTAGCCATTTGAACCAGTGGTGCCTCACCCACTCCTTTCGTATAGATCAGGCCTTTGGCATCGCTTAAGGGTTTTTGAGATTGCGGCACGAAACCCCAAAACCGCACCATTTTGCTCCACTTAATAGTGGCACGTGTTATCACCGCTATACAAGGATTGTTATCATCCAAATCATCACTTGCTGAAAATGGGTTTCCCTTTGACCATGAGCCCTTCGCAACAACAGGTTTCATGAATAGCGTCCAGATATTTTTAGTTCGCTTTTTATACTGACCCATGAGGGGATGACTATGAAAAAACACCTTGGCTTCATTTTCAGAATCCCAGACCTGCAATAAGGCATAAACCGCCCAATCAGGTAGCGGATTAAAACCCGCCCCCTTACCACTGCCTAGTAGCTTGTAGAATTGGGAACCAGCCACTTTCGACAAATAGCGATGCGCATTTTGCATCATAGTAAATGCCCAAATTTTGTTCTTAAACCCGTGGTATTTAAAGAAAGTTATGGTCGTAATCTGGGACATCCATAAGCCCTAACTTTCGTCCTGAGAAATTGTTTCGAAAATCAAGTGGATCGAAGGTAATGCACAGTCATTTGTGCGCAAGGCATTCGAAAGATGTATCGTTTCAGTTTTGGTTAACATTATAATAGTCGAGGATGTAGCTGATTTTATCCTTTACTTTAGCCGGTATGGGTACATCAGGAATAATGCCGGTGCGGTTATAGCCCTTATCCGGTATCTCTTTATGTAACGTGCTCGTAGGGTAGCCGAAGTAAATATTTTGCTTTCCACTATGAAGAGGCAAAGTATTTACACTTGTATAGTCTATTACGCCGGCGGTACGGTCGCCAAATGTAAGTACTTTAGTACTCGCTCTCTTAGAATGAAGAATAAAGGATTCCGCGGCACTCATACAACCTTGGTCAGTAAGAATAGCCACGTTTCTAATCTTAGTATTAGCCGGTTTAAATCTCTTTTTTGGATATAACGGACCA
>JBCCIX010000577.1:0-2927 GCA_039028075.1 Bacteroidota bacterium
AACACACTGGATCAGGCAAGATTTGGCTTATTGTTTTTAAGAAACGGAAAATGGGGCGATCAGCAGCTTATTTCTGAGAAATGGGTGCATATGGCCGTTCAGTCTTCAAAGCCAAATGAAAGCTATGGCTATATGTGGTGGCTCAATAAAGGCCGTCGGAAATGGGAGGGATTACCGGAAAACCTTTTTTACGCGGCAGGCTTTGGTGGTAACTTCATTGTCATTGATCAGGAGAAAGATATAATGATCATTACACGTTGGTTAGAACCTTCTAAAATTGGAGAGTTAGTCAGAAAAGTCTACGATGCGCTTTAGTATAAAAAGCAAATAAAGTAATGTACGTTTTTGCGAAAAGGTTATTGTCAACGCTGCCTCTGTAGAAGTGGATAACCCTGAAGTATCGAGATACTACAATTTCCAAATGGGCAGGTAGAAGTGATTTCTAAAATTCTGCTGAAATAGAAAATGCTTTTCTGCTTCACATAAATTGGACTCGGCAAAAAAACAAAAGGCGGGTGATTCCTCACCCACCTTCCGAACTCACTTCAAGAGTAGGTTACCTATTCCTCAATTTGAAAAAAACAGGTACCATCATCCTTACTCTTACAGGTCTTCCCCGCTGTTTGCCGGGAATCCACTTAGGCGCTCCTTTTAACACCCTTACCGCTTCTTCATCGCATCCGGCACCTATACCTTTAACTACTTTAAAGTCAACTAAGCTACCGTCCGAGTTTACCACAAACTGAACAAATACTTTTCCCTGTACTTGGGTTCTTAATGCCGAGTGAGGATAATTTATATTCTCTGAAACGTAAGCCATAAAAGCTTGCATACCACCGTCTGGCTGCGGCTGGAATTCTACGATATCAAATATTTCATCGGCAGACTCTTCCTCCATCAGATCCTCAAGCCCTTCGGTCGATACTTCCTCGACGACTTGGTTCTCGGTTATTTCCACGTCAAAGTCGATTTCGATCTCCTCCAGGAGTTCCTCTTCCTCTACCTCAATAATGTTAGGCTGTTGGAGTTTTTTCTGGGGCGGAGGTGGAGGCTGCTCCGTGATAGGAATATCCAGTATTTCATCGAATAGTTCGTTATTCTGCGCTACATCTAATTCGCCAGGCTGGTCGTAGGTTTTCCATTCAAAGAGTGAGACCACAGCGAGACAACTTAGGAATAAACCTATACTAAAGGCCAACGATTTAGACGCTAGGTATTTTTGATGACGATGCTTTTTTGTTTTGATTAAAAAATCAACCATCTCAAAAGTTTCAAATGGATCTTTGACTGGTGTTTTTTTGAAGCTAACCTTCATACCCGCCTTTTTTTCTTCTGCCGGTTGGTGTTTTGGAAGTATCATGACTCTTGAAGTTTGTTTACTTTAATTTGCGTCTTTTTACTTCTAATTTTTATGACGACTGTTTGGATTAAGATTGATCTACGTCAGTTTGCTAGATCAGCCAAATTTTAAGGAGTATTGGATGACGTAAGCAGAATTCCGGCCGTTGCTTTTTCGTGATTCCTGATCCACCAAAGCCCAATTTTGAAAACCGAGATTTATTTTAGAGCGATGCCCATCAAAAAGAAAATTTACGCCCGATTCCAGATTAATTACGTTATCTTTTAAGGCTTGTAATTGCACAAGGTCCAGGGTCGTATAGAATTGAATAGAGGTAGATTTCATCGGTTTAAGCAATGCCAAATCCAGGTGTAACATATCGCCGGTTCCTGATACAAAACGACTTACCCCTTTGCTATTCATAGTACTACCGCTAAGAAAGCCGTCGGCAGGATTATTAGCCCCAATTTGTCGCACAAAATTGGGACCCATGTTGTGACGATGATACGATAAATAGCTGGTCAATACGATATCCTTATAAACCTGGTTTTCATAAAATAAGTCTACGGCCACTGATTTTGTGGCAAAGAAATTCGTATCAACGGCAGTGGCTATTACCGTAGTCTCCGGTTGATACAAAGCTCCAAATCCGATATTTAGTATTTTCTTTTTGCCCAGATAACTACCTACTGAGTAGGCAGAAGTCTGTTTTTCTTTATCCTTAAACTGAAGTTTAAAATAACCGGATACCTGATAGTCTGGAGCAATAGCGCTAAAATCAATCACTTCATTCGCGTTATTAGCCGTGGGCGCAGTCGGTTTAGCAAGTACCACCCGATAGTCCAGCATACCTAGCTGACCATTGAAGAAGATACTCATTTTTCTGAGAAGATCATCCGAACGATTCAGTAAAGGCAAAGCGCCGTATTGAATATCCGTTCCCAACGTACTCGAGGTGGACGGTGCCGTATACCTCGATAAACCTACCCAGGCATTTTTGCCCGTGCCTACGCCTAACCAACTTTTCCATTGGTAATGGATATAGGCATCGAGCAGTTTAGGTTCGCTCTCAAGATTATTGCCCACATTGTTATTGCCGAGTGTAACGTTGAACCTAGTTTTAGCATTCAAGGCCCCGTATAGTGTTATCCTATATCTACGTACACTCAGGTCGAAAGCCTCATTCCGCAGCTGCCCGTCTATAGTTGAACCGGGATTAAGTTGAGCGTACCTTGTCCAGAACTGTGTAAAACCAGAAAGACCAACGTATTGGTCTTCTGAATCGTTAAAGGTTCTCTTAAGTGTTTGGCCAAAAGAAATGGAAGGTAAAAGAACAAGTAAGAGAACAATTTTTATGTTGTTCATTACGATAACTCAAGGTTTAGCCTGAGCGTAAATGGATGATTTATACCAAGTTAAGTACAGGAACATTAGAATGCGTCACTATCTTTTTTACTAACCTTCCTTCTGATTCCAATTGATTACCACCATGGTCTCTCAAGAGAACGGTGAGCACATCTATATCTTTTTCTTTTATAAAATTCATGATAGATTGCTCGATATCATCACTTGTGATGTACACGTATTC
>JBCCIX010000578.1:0-2920 GCA_039028075.1 Bacteroidota bacterium
CACCGATAAGGGCATATGAACCCGCAAAAACCCCTGAAAGGCCACTCAGCGAGATAAAGCGGGAGGATCGCTCCATGATATTTTTAATCTCGGAGATGTCATTGATATATTGATCTTTAGAATTCATTTAAAAGTACTTTGTATTTCAAAGTAAAGGAACGAAAACTTATCCCGCAAGGTTTTAGGAACTTTAATCTTTTACCAATATTGACGGTCGGAAAACCATTTGATGTATATTAGACTAGGGCGCATTTCAAATTATCGGGTTCAATCAGATGAGACATTGAAACCCAATTAACAGCATGTATCCATACCAGTTGGCGGAAAAGGGAATCTTTACCATTAGAAAGTAACCGCCAGATTTTCCAAAGGGCAAAGATGTCTTCACTCCGTTACCGACATGACTTAGAAAGGCAGGTTTCGTTAAATATAAAAAAGAAGTCATTCCGTAGCGAAGCGAAGGAATCCTTGTCCCAAAGAAGATCAAGGGACATCTTCATTTATTGTGAACCGCATTGTTTTACTTCTCATCAAATCAAAGAAGGCTTATTACCTGCTTCATGGCAAAGATGTCTCCACTGCATTGCCATGACCTAATAGCTAAAGGACAATCTCGACAAATTAAAATGCACCCTCTGATCGTGAGCTTGGTAGACCCTACAAAGTAGGTAGTGGACGATAAAAGGCCTCTTTGATCTTTAAAAGGTCACCGTTACTTACGTTCAAATAGATTAGTCAGATTTTATCGCCAGGTACTTGTGTATGAGTGGATAAGGGTCTGATACGGCCTTACCCAGTACTATTCCGTCCGGCCCAATCAGGAAATATAGGGGGATAGCCCTTCTATTAAAGTAGCTATCCAACCGATCATTTTCTTTGGAATATGCGAAAATGAGGTCATTGGCGTAGCCTGATTTTTTGGCGAAACGTCTCATTTTATCGATATCATAATCAATGGATAAACAGAGAATGTCCAACCTGTCTTTATATTTTTGCCTTACCTCCGGTAGTTTTTTCATCGACTTGATACAGGGGCCACACCAAGTGGCCCAAAAGTCAATCAACAAGAATTTCCCCTCAAACGCTTTAGTAGATATTTCATTTTTCTCAAGGTCAGTCACCATAAATTCTGGAAGTTGGGTACCAATGATCGTTGAAGTATGCAGGTCATATATAGCTTGCCCTATATGCCCCAGGGGATTGGTCGAATTGGCATTGATAATGGCTTCAAGGCGGTCAAAAAGTACATTCTGATCTGAGTATTTCCGTCCTATGGCCTGACTTGTCAGTATTAAGTCCAGTATTGCTTTTGGTTTATTCTCTGAGATGTCACTTAGTTCTTTTTCTACAAAGTCGACATAGCTGGTTTTCTTACTGGTTTTAAAGAACTTAAACTGCAGTTCCAAGGCATAAATGATATTGATCGCTTGAATGCCGTTAAAGCTAAAGTCAACGTTATCCAGATAGTAAGGCTCTATTTCCAGAAATCTTTTTTTGCTGTTGGCTTTAAGATTAGCCACCGCGTACGTAACTGCCTTGCTGTTTACTACTTTGTATGGGGCCTCCGTGTTTCCGTTTGAGGTCAACAATTCTTTTAGGTATTTGAATACATCATCGTAATAGGCGGATTTATTTCTTTTGGTATATTTTGTTTTTAGGTTATTGAGGTCATTTTCAACACTAAAAATTTGATTTATTTCTGGTTGATCAGTGATAACTTCTTTGATATTCAGTCGATCATCTAGGCGCACTATGTAGGCGGTCTCAGGATATACCGAAAGTTCTCTACTGAAATCTTTATTTTTAAAAATAACCACCTCCTGACGTGTAAAGGACAGGTCGATAGAGAACCTGCCATTTTCATCAGTTTCTACATCTGCCAGTTTTTTTAGATTCCTGTCAATTGGGTTATCGTATACCAAAAGTTCAAAAGCTGCAACCTCGCTGATACCTTCTATAACTGTTTTCCCTGAAGCCGTGACAGAAAATTGCGGTAGACCGAGAATGAATAGCACTAGTAAACGCATAGGCAAAGTTAACCCTTATTCTGGATAGGAACTTCATGGTTCGTTTTCAGAACATCGATTAATCAATAACGTTCATGAATGAACGACAGTCAACGGCGTGATCAAATAAATTCCAAATAATCCACCTCAATTTTGAAGGCGCCTGCTCGCTTTTCGTTGGTGATGAGTCCGATTTGAATGATCTGTGCTAATAAATCCCCATCAATTTTGGCACCTGTAGGTCTGCCGACATAGTACTCTTTGAACTCCATTAAGTCAAATTCAATGGTTTTCCATTGCCCATCCGTCTGAGGTAAGTTTTGCTTGTAGTTCGGGATCCAGAACCTGCGATCCCTGCTCAACGACAACCCGAAATCGTATCCTTCTGATCGATATTTAATTTTTATCTTTTTGAAGACCGAAAGATCGCGCTTGGCGTAAGCACTCCGAATGCTGGCAAACCCTCCATTATTTTCCAAGGATACATCCCCAGAAAAGGTCATGCTCGTTTCTGAATACTTGACTTCACCCGTCGAGAGTCCGCCCATAACACCATCATTAACGACCCGCCAGTCGGTTTGACCATCTTCAGAACCAAAGTCAATACGTGTAACGAACATTAAGGATAAGAGCAGAAGGCTTCCAAATAATAATTTCATAACTCATATCTATTAGTAAGTAATAAAGCAATCTAAAACCAACTATGTTTAGTGTTATTCTTTTTTTCTAATATCCAATGATTCGCCCCGTGGACAATAAATGACTCCCCCTATACTCATCATCTCAGGGTTTCTGTTGGATTTCTTGTTGATCCTTTGACGGATCATCGAGGTTCCGGTTTTTTATGTGCTTTTGACTACTTGTGTGTCAAATGAAAGGCCACGGGTAGGGGATAATAGATTCCGGAAACAACA
>JBCCIX010000579.1:0-2878 GCA_039028075.1 Bacteroidota bacterium
CTTCATATTGTTTTGTTTAGGTTAAAAATGAATTTTACTAAGATGTCAAATGTAATGAGAAAAATATTAGACGTGAAAAATAAATGATTAAAAATAACCCGAATTGGAGTAAAAAATATTTTAAGTCGATTCAAGGGGTAAGATTTATACCCCATTTTGGGGTATATCACAGAATATTAAACTCGATCCTTCGGTTATTTTGACGGCCTCGAAGGGTAGAATTATCGTCTATGGGTCTATTTGGCCCATAACCGGAGTACTTGAGTTTACTTTTTTCAATTCCTGCTTTAAATAAATACTCAAAAACAGCTTTAGCCCGGTTTTTCGAAAGTTTGAGATTGTATTCATAGGTACCCACATTATCTGTGTGTCCGCTGATTTCAATGCTAACCTCAGGGTTCAGGTTTAAAAATTTAATCACCTTATCCAATTCAGTTTGAGACTCCGGTCTAAGGGCATAGCTATCCGTGTCAAAAAAAATGTTTTTCAGTACCGTAGAGGCCCCGGTTTTGATTGGGCGAAGGGCGACATCCTGCATCACCGGTTTGAAATTGTTCAATTCCGAATAATCAAAACTTAAACTGTGAAAGAGGTATCCTTTTTTGTCTATATATAAGGCGTATTCCGATCCTTCGGTCAGTACCATGAGATAATCACCCTGGATGGAATCAGAAGAAACCAAACCCACCCGGTTATTTTTTTTTAAATCAAACAATTCGATTCTAGCTCTAAGCGGTACTCCGGTATCTGCATCAGTAACCACCCCATGTACGTAGCTGGACTTGTATTTTAGCTTAGCAGACTCCGGTACCTCAAATTCATAAAGTCTTCCCTTCCGGCCAATGTCCTTGTTATCCTCATGGGAATAGTACCCTTTACTACCGTCAGAGGATATATACAAGGACACCTGATCTTCACCCGTATTTATAGGAAACCCTATGTTTTTGGGAGTGGCCCATGCCGACTCTTTCCGATCCGAAAAGTAAATATCGAATCCCCCGAAACCGGTTAGCCCATTCGACGCAAAATAGAGCACCTTGTTATTAGGATGAATGAAAGGTGACACCTCGTCATGCACTGTATTTATCGTTCTACCTAAGTTCTCAGGCTTCTGCCAGTCACCATTCTCATTGATGGTACTCATCCAGATGTCCCGCTTGCCAATTCCGTCTTTTCTATTCGAAACGTAATAAAGCGTACGTCCGTCCGAAGAAAGCGAGGGCTGAGACTCCCAGGCTGAAGTATTAATATTCGATCCCAGGTTAGCCGGTACGGACCAGTCGTCACCTACTTTAACGCTGATATATAAGTCGCAACTACCGTACCCCTTTCTGCCGTAGCAAGAAGTGAAAATAAGCGTCCTGCCGTCACCTGAAATGGTACAGGTACCTTCATTAAACTCTGAATTAATGGTGTTTGATATGGATTCAGGAGGACCCCACGCTCCATTGGGTAATTTATTTGACACTACCAGGTCTTCATCATATTGGTTAGTTGTTCCCAATCGCCTCGTAAAGATCAACGCATTTTGATCCACACTTACGATCGGAAAATACTGCATGGGAAAGGCGTTTACGGTATCACTTAAAGGCCTGGGATTGTACTGGGAGGCAATATCGGCATTCTCCAAACCGAACTGTGCATTTTTCTTAAATTGTTCTGCCTCTTGGATTCGCTTACTGTTTCGGGATCCGGATTGTAAGAATTTATCCGCAAATTCCAGCGCCTTAGCATACTTGTTCTTTTGGAGATACAATTCGGATAATTCGAAGTAGCTGGGGGCATTGTTTCCATCCTTCAACTGCAGTACCCGTTGGAACGCGTTTTCAGCTTCCTTTAGCTCTCCTTTGGCTTTTAATATAACGGCAATTCTAAAATAAGCCTCATGGAAATTTTTATCTTTTCGAACAGCCTGCTCTAAAAGATCTAGCGCAGTTTGGTATTGACCTCTGACCCGGTATTTATCGGCTTCATAATAATACTCGGCCGCTTTCTTCGATTTTGTACTTAGCTGTCGTTGAGCTACGCCGGGTACGGAAATGAAAAAACCAAAGGCAATCCAACAATAAATAAAGCGCAAAGTATAATGCATTAGTTAAACATATACATCACAAACGACTTTTCCCAATGTGAATAATAGACCTCAATACCGGGCTTTACACGCCTTGAGCGTATTAAGCAGCAGTGAGGCAATAGTCATGGGCCCCACCCCGCCGGGCACAGGTGTAATGTAAGAAGCCTTCGATTTAACCTCATCGAACTCCACGTCTCCTTTTAAAACATAGCCCCTTTCATTAGCTGCCGGTATCCTCGAGATCCCAACGTCTACTACCACCACTCCCACTTTCACCATATCCGAAGTGATCAATCCCGGTTTGCCGGTGGCCACAATCAAAATATCAGCTTGTTTTGTAAACGAGGACAGTTCTTTCGTGTAGATATGACAGACAGTGACCGTAGCATTTTCATGGAAAGACATGATTGAGCTCATAGGCGCTCCCACTGTTCTACTGTTGCCTACGATTACACAATGCTTTCCTTGAATGGGAATTTGGTACCTTTTGAGAAGTTCTTGGATACCATAAGGGGTAGCAGGCATAACTCCCGGCCTCTTGGAAGTGATAGCTCCATAATTTTCATTGCTAAAGCCGTCCACATCTTTAGCAGAGGAAATATGTTCAATCACTTTGACACCTGAAATATGATCGGGCAGGGGTAGCTGAACTATTAAGCCGTCCACATCTTCGTCTTCATTGATCCGGTCGACAGCCGCCAGTAGTTTGGTCTCACTGATTGATTCCGGGTACTGGAATAAGCTATACTCGAAACCTACTTTCTTACAGGCTTTGATCTTATTCTTCACGTAGGTCTGACTGGC
>JBCCIX010000580.1:0-2850 GCA_039028075.1 Bacteroidota bacterium
GAAAAAGATCTGAGAACACAGGGATATCAGTACGTATTATACTACGTCAATACTATTGGTAAATCGGCTAAACAATTGCTAGAGTATAGAACTACTGATGTGGAGACGGACTATATTTCAGAAATGATGGTCGATGGCAAGCTCACAGTGGAATCCTATAACGTAAATACACCTGTATATAAATACTATATCAAGCACATTTACTCAGGTAATGTCTTTTTAGGAAAAAGATGGGATGCGGCACCTAAAAAGGATCATGCCCTGGAAAATTACGTTGAAAACCTCCGAAATGAACTGATAAAGAACTAAAAAAAGTGCTTTATTGTTTTTCGCAGTTGATACCCAGAAAAATTAAAGTTACCTTAGTGTATTAATGTCGAGAAAACTGCACTTTAATATCTTGATTACCATTGGTCTCTTGGCCTGCGTCTTCCCCTGTTTAAGCCAAAGTGAATACAGACCTAAAATTGCCGAATTTAGCCAGCGTTCTATTTTTAATTACAATACGCGTTCTACTTCGGAAGAATTTGGTAATGCCACTACTGAAACTGAGGAAGACGAGCAGCTAAAAATCCGACTGGGCTTGCCACTAATCATGAAGCAGGGCAAGTTAGTAGGGCTACAACTTAAATACGACATCCATAACTTCGATATGGACTTCCAAAATAGTAATAGTGAGCTTTTTAATCATATTGAGCGTAGGACATTTCGAAGCTTAGGCGGTAGAATGTTGTATCAAAAGTCGATTGATAATCGTAGAAGTTACACCCTAATTGGCGGAGCTGAAATCAAGAGCGATCAATTCAACTGGAACGCGAACACGATGCGTTTTTACCTTAGCGGTAGCTACAAAGTAAGGCTTAACGATCGAACAGAAATAGGTGGTGGACTATTGGCCGGTTATACATTAGGCCAATTTCAGGTTTATCCGATTCTTACGTACGAGCACAGAATCAACAACCGTTTCACCGTCGACCTTACACTTCCCAAATCTGCCATTATGAGGTTTAGAGGCAGTGATAAGTTCTATATATCTGCGAAAGCGGAAGTGAAAGGATGGCGCTATGCCGTACACAATTCGGATCTATCGGAAACTAGTCCTTTAGTCTTACGAAAAGCCGATTTGAACCTTGGCCTAAATTTCGAGCGAGAGATTCACGACTGGCTTTGGTTCGGTTTGGATGTTGGGCTCACCAAAAACCTGCGTTACCATTTAGGTGAGCCTGGTCACAGAAGGCAGGACGCTCTCATTGATCTTGAAGCCAATGAGGCACCCTACATTCAATTTGGCTTGTTCATAGTTCCCCCGAAGAAGCTGTATCGTTAAATTTTTTCCAGCCGGAACGAAACCATAAAAGGAAGAGGTATCTCTTCGTTTCCATCATAACCAAGTCTGGTTAGGTCAGCTTTGGAAATAAATCCATGCTTCTCCGTGGATAAAGCAGTGACTTTATATCTCTTGTCTTCAAGCCACTTATCGAGTGGTTCATATACATTCCTTCCCAGCATAATTGATCTCAACCGTACGTAATCTATTCCCCCAGTTACTGGTTTTGAGGTTCTCCAGGTTGAATCCAACCTGAAAGCGTCAATATGCTTGTTCAGTATATCCTGATAGACCATAGGGTAACCAATTGAAACTGAGCGCAGATGAACGCTAATACTATCCATAGCAGCATGCCATAGCTTGCCGAATTGACTAAGCTCAGTCTCTAAAAGCACTATTGTATCACTTGAAACTGTAAATTTAATGTGAGTAAATAAACCAATTGAATCATTACTACTGAAGCTCAGTAGCCGATAGCCTCCGGTGAAATCTTCTTTAATGGTAAAATCACCATAACTTCGATCAAAATGAAATCGACGATCAATCGAGTCTTTTACATTTTCCGTCAAAGACTTTTCTGGCTTTGAACAACCAATCACACTTACAAAAAGGAAGCACAGCATCACATATTTCCACATTAAGTCAAATTAGTTATTTCTTTTGTTTTGAGGAAATTCCAGGTTTTGGCACACCCCTTGCTAAGCCTTAATAAAGAAGGGATTATGATACGAATTTGGATGATAAGCACAGTATTAATGTTGGGCGGTTTGATGCTAACACCTTTGAAGAAGGTTGAAAAAATGATTGAATCAAATCAAGAAATTATCGCGAATAGAAAAGTCAAACATCGATTGATAGAAATTAACAGATACCGCCGACCAGATCGTTTCTATAATAGAAGATATATTACATAGCTAGTCATAGAGATCAGTGAGATCTTTAGCCTGATCTACCAGAGATTTAGCCAGTGCAACAAATCCCACTCCAAATGACATCAGACCTACTCCAAGTTGACTGTCATTTGTCGTGAAGATTAGCAGATAGGCTCCGTACAACAGTACCACAACGCTGAGAATAATAACTTGATAGACCATTGCTTTTAACAAAGCCGGCCGCTCTATTACATACCTTCCCATTTTATCAATTTTTTTTACATCCCTCAGAGAAGTGAAGGATAAAGCAAAACCCATCAGTAAGAGTGCTTTAGGCATATTTTCCACTGTACCTGATAATGCACCATCGAAAATAGGTGCATAAACAAAATACAACGCTCCTAACATCAACGGAATGTTCAAGTAAGCGATGTACTTAAAAATTATTAAGATTTTATTCATTATAATCTAAATGTAGAAGTTCTCGCTCGGATAAAGTAAACAAAAAAGGCCCCAACACATGTTGAGGCCCCTCTCCTTTTTGTTTAGGCTAAACTTAAAAAGGATATTCATTCTCAGCAATCACATGATCTGCTATTCTTCTTCTCGCCTCTTTTAAATTCATAGGCTCTACCTTGGTAAATCTTTTCA
>JBCCIX010000581.1:0-2842 GCA_039028075.1 Bacteroidota bacterium
GAAAGGGAAGGATATCAGGTGGTTCGGGATAGAGGATATCCGATTAGAGTCCTCTATGAAAATGACCATTGGAAGCTGGAAATGAACGGTCAGGTTTTTTTTTGAGCTGAAATTCGTGAATTGCTCGATGTTTTGCGAAAGATAAACCGTTCCGATTAGGTGACCCGGTAGAAAACCACGATACGTCGATCACAGCTTTCTAAAAGAAGGACGGAGATGCCTAATCATACCTGGAAAGCCCTAAAACTATTGAATATGAGATCATTCTAAAGCATTTAGTAGCTAGTGTAGAGTGCTAGTTGCCCCAACTAATTTTCTCAGTCGTTCTGTTCGGTTACGTTTCTTTCGGATCATATCTTAAAAGTTGAATTCATAAAAAAACCACTTTTGATTAGTCACTTCGTTGTAAGCAATATGCTGCCTACTTTCTGTACATAAATTGAGCGGACTCAGGTAGGGCGTGGGTAAAGGACTATCAAATGATAAAGTAAGCGTTTGCTTATTGTAGGTATCAAATTACGAAACGTACTGCTAGATCAGATTCATCTCAGGTATCTAGCAGCACATTCCTTCTTGGGTATTCATTCCGTCTTTAAACTGATAGTTTCTTTCAGATGAACTGCGAAGAATCCCATCATAGACTCGTACAGGTCCATTCTATTCTCTTCTTTTCCAAACCCATGACCTTCATCGTATTTCACCATATAGGGGACTTCCATTCCTTTGGTGCGAAGTGCTTTTACAATTTGGTCACTTTCATCAATATTTACCCTCGGGTCATTGGCTCCCTGAACCACAAAAAGAGGCTTTTTGATTTTGTCGATGTGATAAACCGGAGAAACTTCCTCCATGATCTGCTTCTCCTCAGGAATTTCAGGATCGTACCATACTGCCTTCAGAATGGGCAAATAGGCAGCCCAATAGGCCGGTATAGTCTCCATGAAAGTGAATAAGTTGGACACTCCCACATAATCAACCCCACAGGCATATAAATCGGGGGTTTTGGTCAGACCCCGTAAAACCGCATAACCCCCATGACTACCACCGTAAATGGCTGCCTTGTTCTCATCTACCCATCCCTGCTCAATCACATACTTCAAGCCATCTTCTACATCATCCATCGCCTTGCGCCCTATTTGCTTGAATCCACTGCGGAAGAACTCTTTACCATAGCCCCCACTTATTCTGAAATTGACATGCAAAGTGGCATAACCGCGGCTGGCAAATAGCTGTGCTTCGGGATTGAATCCCCAGGAATCGCGAACACCTTGCGGTCCTCCGTGAGGATTTACGATTACGGGTACTTTTTTGCCTTCCAACGCCTGTTTAGGCAAAGTAATGTATCCGTGTATTGGAATTCCATCTCTACTCCTGAAAGAAATGGGACGCATCTCAGCCATATCTTCCTCATTCAATTGCGGCATTAGATCAAACAATAATTTGATTTCGTCTTTGGCTACATCATAAGAATAGTATCTGCCGTACAGTTGATCACTAGTAACGTAGATTAAATATTGGCTTTCATCATCGGTTTGATCTGAAAGATAAAAATCATAGTTGGGAAACTCCTTCTGTAATCTTGAATGTAGTTTTTTGTAGTAATCGCTCACCGGTATTATTTCATATTTTTCACCCTGATAGCTAAAGTAATCCAGTTCCCAATTCCTTTTTCGGGAAATATCCATTCCGGAAACATCATAGTTTTCGTTCGAAAATAACTCTTCAATTGCCTGGTCTTTGGCCATGTCGTAGAGGTAAATTCTGGATTTATCTGATTCTAAATTGGAAACTACATACGCATCATGTGGGTCTTGGGAAGCGTAGTTAAAACTCAGAATACTAAAAGTATCGTCCCATTTGGTCGTTTTCATCAGTTTGTACTCACCGGGTTGCACAGCGTAGTACATCTCTGAGTTGATGCCGTCTTTAAGCCTTACAAATCCACGTAATTTACCATCTTTATCAAATTCATACCCCATAATTGGATTGGCAAGATCAGTGTTCTCATACAATTGCTCAATTTCTCCCGATACGATATTTATTTTGTAAGGATCAAATACTTGAGCGTTATTCTTATTCATGGAGATGATCATATGGTCTTTATCCTCTTTTAACAAGGCCAATATTTCCACCCTAACTCCTTCGTAAGGCGTCAGTTCCTTTTCATTCGATCCATCTACATCCACGGCAAAGAGATGATAATCCTCATTTCCTCCTTTGTCCATCACGTAAATCAGACGGCTATCATTGGCCCATCCGTAACCGCGTACCAGTTCTTCACCCTCGGTGATTACTCGTTTTATTTCATTGGTCCGGATGTTTTTCACGTACACATTATTTTTCAGGTTTTCATCTTTTTCACGATAACTCATGTAGGTGCCTTCGGGAGATAATTGGAACGACGAAGAGGCAGGTTTGGCGAAATAATCCGAAACAGAGTATTTGTAGTCACCAATTTCTTTGGCGGCCAGTGACGATAACTCGGTATCCGAACTGGGCAGTGAGTCATCGCCTGGTTTTTCGATCTCACCCTTGGATAAGACCAATGGAATGTCAGCGCCAGCTTGTTTAAACGTCCCTTCCATAGCGTCACCTTTAACCTGGGCAACGTACGAAACCTGCCCTTGAATTAGCGAAAGGCTCAGTTGACCATCTAGATAGCTGACCTCTTCCACAGCAATACCGCTAGCGCCTTGGGCAGGGCTGTCCATGGTAGCTTTAAGCGCATCGTCAGCGCCGGAAAAGTGAAATATAAGGGGGACTTCCTGCCCTGCGATGGTGAGCTTTCCGCTCCAGTCTCCTTCAATAGTTTGTGCTTTAAGCATGCTTACTGAGAATAATA
>JBCCIX010000582.1:0-2840 GCA_039028075.1 Bacteroidota bacterium
ATTCTCAATTACGACTGGCGGTAATGTCCTTGCTCATGGGGGTACAATCCGCAGAATTTGTCTACATCAAAGAAAAAACCGGAGCTACGGCCGGAAACTTAAGCGTCCAAATAGACAAATTAAGTAGTGCAGGTTATATCGGAGTTTCTAAGAGTTTTAAGGGGAAGAAACCAGTAACCTCGTGCAGTATCACTAAAAAAGGAATCGAGGCATTTGAGACCTACGTGAATTCACTAAAATCGTATTTAAAATGACAACAAGTTTAACCGGACAGATTCATTTAATGGCCTCTTGCCTTGCACTTATCACCGGGACATATATCCTTTTTGCCATTAAGGGAACCTTACTCCATAAAAAAGTAGGATATATTTATGTGGGTAGTATGGTCATTTTATTGATTACCGCCTTCATGATCTACAGACTCTTTGGAGGGTTTGGCATTTTCCATGTGGTCGCTATTGTGAGTTCGGTTACGCTGGCAGCCGGTATGATACCTGCCATCAGACGTACAAACCAAAATTGGATTCTTATTCATTTTGCTTGGATGTATTGGTCAGTCATGGGATTGTATGCAGCATTCGCTTCCGAAATGATTACCCGGCTCCTACCCTCGCAGTTTTTCTCAATGGTAGGACTGGCTACAGGTGTAATTATGAGCACTGCGGCCATTGTTTGGGTACGAAACAAGAAAACATGGAAAAATCAATTTCACAGCACTAAAAAAAATTTCACTATTTAGTTTATAAAATAAACCACTTTATAATTATGAAAAATCAAATCAAAATCATTGCAACACTAGCGCTTACAGTAGTAGTTTACAGCACTACTTACTCTCAATCCGAAGCAGATGAAATGGCGTACTTGGCCTATATCACCACCAATCAAAGCTTATGGAAAAAGTTAGTTAAGGAAAGTCAAACCAGATTTGACGCAAATAAATCCAATGAAAACAGGTATAATCTTGCATTGGCACAGCACGGGCTACTTAATAGCACCATGACTGATAAAAATGAAGATCTTTTTGACGATTACTTCAAAAAGACAAAAGCCCATCTGGAAGAATTAATTGAAAATGGATATCAAGAAGGTAATAGCAGGGCAATGCTTTCCTCTATCTACGGCTGGGAGATGGGATATAGTACCTGGAAAGGAATGTTTTTAGGAGGAAAAAGCAGTAGCAATCTTGAAAAGGCCACGAAAGCCGACCCTTCATCCCCTATCGTTTGGCAGATTTACGCAGGATCAAAACTTTTCACTCCGAAAGCCTTTGGCGGCAGTATACCTGAGGCGGTAGAGGCCTATGAAAAGTCAGTTGAGCTGTATGAAGCCAATCCGGAATTGACAAAATCGAACTGGCGGTATTTGGATGCACTGGCCTGGTTAGGTGTCGCTTACACAAACAACGATCAGATTGAAAAAGCCAAAAATACTTACCATAAAGCACTAGAAGCCGAACCCGGTTTCGGATGGGTAAAATTCAAATTACTTCCTGGAATAGCTAGCAAGTAAAATGGTACGCCTAACTATAATAATCTTCTTGATCACTTCTTCCTACGTGCAGGGGCAGACGTTATCCGGCAAAGTGCTCGATAATAACACAGGAGAGCCTTTAATAGGTGCTAACCTTTACGCCAAAAACGATTGGCGTAAAGGGGCCAGCACGGATGTCAACGGTGCATTCAGCATTGACGGAATCGGCAAGGGTGATACACTTATCGTCTCTTACATTGGCTATGAGGATTTATCAATTGCTGTTCAGAATATGCAGGAGCTTACAATTAGATTAAAGCCAAGCGCCGTAAACATGACCGAAGTTGTGGTCACCGCGGAGAGACTGGTATCGGAAGAGTTCACCTATAAAAAGGTAAAGAAACTCGATATCTACCTGAATCCCAGTGCCAAAGCCGATCCTCTGCTCGCTGTAAACTCTCTGCCTTCTTCTACCACACTGGACGAATCGGCAAATATCAGTTTTCGCGGAAGTGGGCCCGGAGAGACCGGCATTTTCTTTAATAACGTTCCGATTTATGACGCTAACCGTTTTGGTCAACTTAATGGAATAGGCACCTTCAGCATTTTTAACACCAGTATTGTTGACGAAATGTTGGTTTTTCCGGGCAATCCGCCTTTGGAGTATGGAAATACAACCTCCGGCCTTATCGCTATTAAAACCAGTGAGGATATTCCCGAAAAGACGGTCAATTCAGTTACTCTTTCCATGGCCACGTATGGAGTATCCAGTACGCGTCCTTTAAATGATAAAAGTAGTTTTACCTTTTTCAGCAACTATCAACCTTCCGCTATCATTAAAGTATTTAACGGTGAAGCCTTGGAGGACATTGAAAAATTTAATTCTGCCGATCTGGGGCTCCACTACGTACGGCGGTTTAATGACAGTACAATTCTTAAAGTCTTAAACTACAGCTTGGCGGAGGGATACGAATATAAGTACAGGTCTGCCACCTTTAACGGGCTGCTGGACCAACAAAAACGTCGGAATTTTACAATTACCAACTTCAGAAAAAAACTAGGCGCCTCAGAATTAACCGCAAATAGTAATTTAAGCTTTACCAAAGCACAATTTAGCTACGCCGAAACGGATCTTGAAATCAATAACTTCGATGCCTTTCTGTCTGGTAATTATCAGTATACAAAAGAAAGATTCAACCTAAAAACCGGCATCACGCTGGATTATAGAGAGCAGGAATTTGCGGGGCGGTTCTATCAATTCTCGTATGCGGAAGGAGAGGGATTTCCGTTGGACTCCACAACATCAAAAACCGATGTTTTCAGTCCTGAAGCTTACATCTACTCTAAATATTACGTGAATGACCGTATCG
>JBCCIX010000583.1:0-2834 GCA_039028075.1 Bacteroidota bacterium
GGTAGCCATGGCAAATGCCCAGCTAACCACTCGGTTTGAACAATCCAATTTTACAGAAACAGCCTCTTATCAGGAAGCCATGTCCTTTTACACTACATTGGATAAAATGTACGATGAAATATCGATAATAGAGCATGGAGAGACAGACATAGGTATTCCACTTCATGTAGTACTCATCAATACCGGAGGTGAAAGAACACCTGAAGCATTACAAAATGCTGGAAAAGTTGTTTGGCTTATCAATAATGCCATACACCCAGGGGAACCAGATGGTGTTAGTGCCTGCCAGATGTTTGCAAGAGACTTGATGCAAAACAGAGAAAAGTACAATAGGGCACTGGATAAGGTCGCAATTGCAATTATCCCTTTCTACAATATTGGGGGAACACTCAATCGAAATTCAACTACGCGTGTCAATCAAAATGGTCCGATTGAATATGGCTTCAGAGGAAACGCAAGACATTACGACCTGAATCGGGACTTTATTAAGTCTGACACCCGAAACGCCAGGGCCTTTCAGGACATTTTTCAACGCTATGACCCTGATTTTTTGTTGGATACGCATACCAGTAATGGTGCTGATTATCAACATACTATGACACTGGTTTACTCTCAAAAAAACAAGATGGGTGGTGAGCTTGGAAAGTTCCTGGATGAGGTTTTGTTGCCGCACACTTACACGAGCATGAAAGAAAGGGGTTTTGAGACCATTCCATACGTGAACTCTTGGGGGAAAACGCCTGATCATGGGTGGCCTCAATTCCTGGATTTACCTAGATATTCAACGGGCTATGCTGCTTTGTTTCATACGCCTGGCTATATGAGTGAGACACACATGCTCAAATCTTTTCAAAAACGGGTGAAATCGACCTATGAATTGATGCAAGCCATGCTTGAAATGCTGGAAGAAAAGGGAGAGGAGCTGATAAGGCTGAGAGAAGCCGCCAAACGTTCCATCGCCAATCAAACCAGGTTTGAAATATCCTGGTCCATTGATACAACCGGTTATAAACCTTTGCTTTTTAGCGGTTACGAACCCGTTTATGTAGAAAGCGAAATCTCTGGTCTTCAGCGATTAAAATATGAAAAGAGTCAACCTTTCACCAAAGAAGTAAAGTTCATTGATGAATACCACGCGGATAAAATTATCGAGGCACCAAAATACTATGTTATCCCCCAGCAATGGAGACGGGTACTGGAGCTACTAAAACTCAATCAGATTGAAATGTTCCAATTGGAAAGTGACAGTGCCATTCAAGTAGAATCTTACGCGATATCGGACTATGAGACTGTTCAATATGCTTATGAAGGTCACTATAGGCATTATGACGTAGAGGTTTTGCCCAGACAGGTAAAAATTACTTTCCGAAAAGGTGATTATCTTATACCTGTGAATCAATGGCGCAATCGCTATATTGTAGAAACCCTGGAACCGGAAGCACCGGATTCATTTTTCTCGTGGAATTTTTTCGATGCGATACTACAGCAAAAGGAACATTTTTCTTCTTACGTATTTGAGAGTTACGCCCTGAACATCCTGGAAGAAACCCCCCAGATCAAACAGGCCTTGGAAAAGGCGAAGTCAGAAGATCCTGAGCTCGCTAAAAGTGCATATCGCCAACTTGATTTTATTTACCAACGATCAGCTCATCGTGAACCCGAGTATTTGCGTTATCCAATTTTTAGGGTGATGGAATAGCTTTTCGCTGTTGGTGGAATACAACACAGCTTGGTAAGATAACCTTACGTTGGCGCGAGCTTGTAGCTCGTGTCCATATTTTCAATCAGTCCGGGCTGCAAGCTCGAACTAGCGGAGCAGAGTTGCTCTTCATATCAGGTTGATTTCAACTGCAAGCATACGAGAAAAACTTTCGCCGGTCAAGAAAGAAAACAGGTATTTTTAGACTGATATTTTGCCTGGATAGTGTCCTCAAACAGTCGCTCGGCTGTGCCGAGTGACCTTGCTCTCCCAGTTTGTAAAGTTGGAAGTCTTATCATAGGATGTATCATCCGAATTCTTTGTGGTTTTGGATGATGGATTAGAGTATCGAATGAATGAGGATGGTTGATGATATTTTGTAACCTTCGCTATAAGTTAGTGAAAGATGTATTCACCTGAAAAAAAATTATAGTATAAAAGAGGAAAGAGTATTATTAAGTAGTGCTAATGATTTTTATGGAGTTCCGAAAAGGGGTATTAAAGCGATCAGAATGATACATTCAGTGATCATACTTTGAGATTACAAATCTAGAAGAGCCTGATTCTTTTCTCCTAAACAGGGAAAATGCTAAAAAACATCAAAAGGAAGTAAATATTACTAGGAAGCAACATCATTCATAAAATCAAAAGAAAATACTGAAAATATAGATTTGGAAGAGATACTTAACAAAGACTGTATTCGTTGCAAAGTTGTGATAGCTTATTTTCCTTTTACATCATTTAAAAAAAGGTTCATTTTCAGAGGCATTTTGCCTTTCAGGAAGAGAAGTGCTTGCCGCAATAAAAGAAAGAAGAATGAACACCAATAGCGAAAACATTTAACCATCATACATATTCATAAATAATTCAAAAATTAATACTATGTCTATACAAATCAAAGTGCTACAAACCAGCCCGCGCACCTACCCAGAATGGGAAGCCCGGCAGAAAGAACTAGCCCGCTTCGGGGCGAACATCACGGCCACCATCGTCAACAATGGCACCACCGAGGTCGTCCATGGCAACAACTTTCCCCAAACAGTGGAAGGCCCCACCGAGATAACAGCCGGCGAGGAGGCCACCTACACCATCACCGAATTTGACATCAGAAAAGAAGAGATGCTGTCTATAGACA
>JBCCIX010000584.1:0-2834 GCA_039028075.1 Bacteroidota bacterium
GTGGCTCTCCATAGGTGCTCGCAGAATAAACATCAAATCATAGTACCCCGGATGGTCTATGGCAAACTTCAGGTAGATCCTACCCAGCTCTTTTAATCGTTCCATGGGAGGAAGGTCTTTTGGAGCTTGACTTAAATAGGAGAAGAACATACGGAAACCTTCTTCACTTAATGCATAAAAAAGCTCGTTTTTGTCTTTGAAATACAAGTAAATGGTAGTGGGGCTATACTCCATGGCTTCAGCAATATTTCGCATGCTCGTTTTCTCGTATCCGTTTTCCATGAATAATTTGGTAGCCGTGCGAAGTATCAGTTCGCGCATTTCTTTCTTTTCCCGTTCCTTTCTTTCAGCAATTCCCATACACTATTCTTTTACTTAACGGTGTAAAGTTAATAAAGTTGCTAAAAAAGATCCTGTTAAATCTCCCCTAACTTTGATTTAGACTGTGCGGGTAGCAAATTAAGGTACGATGAACAATAAGAAGGCTATGTTATCGGTTGTGACATGAATAGGATATACATCAATCCGCTCCAATGCGTTTCAGATTCGTCACGCTTTTCACTTCCCAAGTAGCGCCATCCCTTTTTATTTAAATAAACAAAATTTTCAAAATTTATTTGGAACAATCGTTCTATTATGTCATGTTTGTATTTAGAACGATCGTTCTAAATACAAACAAAACTTAAAAATTATTTATGAGTCATTTAAATGGAAAAGTTGCTGTTGTTACGGGAGGTAATAGTGGCATAGGTTATTCAGCGGCAAAAAAATTAAAGGAAGATGGGGCTACGGTCATCATTACCGGACGTTCAGCGGAAAAAGTGAGTACCGCTGCAGAAGAGTTAGGAGTGGTAGGAATCACAGCTGACGTTTCGGATCTATCTGCCATAGATAGCGCCGTTAGCCAGGTAAAAGATCAGTTTGGAAATGTAGATATCCTGTTTGTAAATGCCGGAATTTTCTCTCCTGCGCCGGTAGGATCCATCTCAGAAGAAATGTTTGACCATCAGATGGGCATCAACTTCAAGGGCGCTGTTTTTACCATAGAGAAGTTTCTGCCGATTATCAATGATGGCGCAAGTATTATCAACCTATCATCTGTTAATGCATATACGGGGATGCCAAATACGGCAGTCTATGCTGCCTCTAAAGCCGCTATGAATTCATATACACGCACAGCCGCTACGGAACTGGCACCACGTAAGATCAGGGTAAACGCGGTGAATCCAGGGCCTGTTTACACGCCTATTTTTGGAAAAACCGGTATGCCGGAAGAGCAGCTACAAGGATTTGCAGATGCCATGCAAAACCGTGTGCCTTTGAAACGATTCGGACAGCCGGAAGATATCGCTGAGCTGGTAGCATTCCTTGCTTCTGACAAAGCATCGTTCATCACAGGAGGTGAGTACAACATCGATGGGGGTATCAATGTGAACCCGCTATTGGTCGGCTAATTTTTTTATTCCAAAATGGAATGAATGTTCCGATATCGTTACCTTTGAAGCAATTAAAGAGCCCTGTACAGGGTTCTTTATACTATCCTAAACAGCCACCATGCCAAGAGTAAAGCTTTTTAACGAAAAAGAGATCCTGGAAAAAGCGATGAACCTCTTCTGGAAAAAAGGGTATTACGATACGTCTATCCAGGATTTGGTGGATGACTTAGGCATCAACCGTGCAAGCCTGTACGATACGTATGGTGGCAAAAGGGAATTATTTGATAAAGCTTTCTCCTATTATCGAATAAACAATACGGAAGGTGTGAAGAAATTCCTGGCGACTGGGACGGATGTAAAAGCAGGGTTCAAGGCCTTATTTGAAATGGCCATTCAACAAGCCATAACTGACAAAGAACGTAAGGGTTGCTTTGTGGTTAATACCACCATTGAACTCCTTCCCAATGAACAAGGCTGCGTAGATACTTTCAACGAAAACCGAAAGGTTTTTGAACAAATGTTCTATGACTACCTAATGCAGGGTGTAAAAAGAAATCAACTTGAACCATCCAAAGACTATCTCTCCATAGCTACCTTATTTTTTACATTCTACAACGGCCTCAGGGTCATTACCAAGACAGACTTCGATCCTCGGGATTTTTCGAAATCAGTAGATGCATTGTTGAGCGTTTTAGATTGATTTGTTTTAAAAGGTTGGTCTATTATCTGAATACTATTTCTCGATTTCTTGTATAAAATCCTTCAAACCAATGGCTAAAACATCATTAGGCAGGTAGAAAGAATCGATCCCCTGGTAGATCACATATTTTTCATCCGGCTGTACCTCTTTACCCGCCTCGTAGAAACCACGTGCTACTTTAGGAATGGAACTTCTTTTAATCTCTACTGCTATTGTCTTTCCATTCGCATGTTGTATGATCAAATCGATCTCAGACCCTCCGGATGCCCGGTAATGAAATAGTTCAGACCCTTTGGGTAAGCTTCCCTTGATATTTTCAATGACAAAACCCTCCCAACTTGTACCAATCACAGGGTGTGAAAGGAGGCTGTCACGAGTAGGAATGTTGAGCAAGGCATGCAATACACCACTGTCCCTAACGTACACTTTAGGAGCTTTGATCAATCGCTTTTTTATGTTGGAAAACCATGGCTGCAGCCGATAAACCAGGAATAAATCATCCATCAAATCGATGTATCGGGTGACAGTGTTATTGCTTATAGATAGCGAAGAAGCCAGTGTGGATGCATTCAGAAAGGTACCATGGTAGTGCGCCAGCATCGTCCATAGCCTTCTCACAGAAGTAGAAGGAACACGTGGTGCAAAAAAAGGCACATCTCTTTCCAAATAGGTAGAAATGAACCCTTGCCGCCAGTCTA
>JBCCIX010000585.1:0-2829 GCA_039028075.1 Bacteroidota bacterium
GACTGCACAGATCGCGTTCTCTGCTCCATTGCTACTACTGTATTTTATCTGTTATTTTCTTGATTGCTTCATCTGTCAAGTCCTTTAAAGTCATGATATGTTCCGTTTCAGTTTCCCAAAATTCTTTTGGTTCTTTTGCCGCATTAAAAACATTCTTTCCACGCTTGAACGGCACATCTCTATCTTTACGACTGTGAATAATTAGTTTTGGAATATTGTAGATTTCGGCGATGTCCCTTACTCCAACGTAATCTTGGTTGAATTTTTCCGGTGATTTTCTCGCTTTTTCTTTTAAAAAATCTACTGGTGCATAATCAATCGCCAGACTCTGGGCGGATTCCACCGTCCCATCTAAAACCAATACATCCACATGATTTTGGTTGTCCATTGTTATTTTTATTGCCATCGGTCCGCCTAAAGACATGCCGTACACAATCGTTTTTAGGCTATCATTGGCCGTTTTTAGGCTAAAGTCTCGAAAAGCTATTTCTGTATCTTTCATCACTCCTTTGTAATCAGGAACTCCAGTTGATTTTCCATAACCTCTCCAATCCAATGTATATACTCCAAAACCGTTATTAACTAAGGGCTCAATAAGATTTTTATAAGTGCTCACGTTTCCTCCAGCTCCGTGGGTCAAAAAAATATTGGCCTTTTTATCACCCTTAGACTCAAATTGATACGTATAAATTTTTATCGAGTCATCAACTGTTAAAACAGATTCAGAATAGTCTAATCCCGTCATTTTGTCCATTTCTTTGGAAGGAAAATAGTACAGTTTGGACTCATCGTTATTGACAATTGCCTTTATCATCGGGTCAGTTTGGTAGAAATATATTCCGATTCCCACTCCAAAAAGTATCAAGATTAAAAAAGTCCAACTGATGATTTTAAGTATCTTTTTCATTGATCTGATCTTGATTTAATAGTGATAGATAAAGTCCAGCTAGAATTACCAGTAATGACAAAGCCCACACCTTTCATCCTCCATCGATCCGTGCACTGGTTTAAATTTATGAGTTACGTAAACGTTTCCAATCGCCCGTGAAGTACAATGGCTGAAAGCCATTCATTAATAGATTTTTGGGCTCAGTATGCATTTAGCATCCAAGATACCAAATTATTTAAGAGGGTAAAAGTGACTTAGGCGCGGAAGTGATGACCTAAAATCTTATCTGCTAGATAAGCGGCTGATTGTTACATCTACCCCTAAGCAAGCAATCTTTTTTTAACACCTAAGAACGGAATACAAAATCAATGCGTTTGAACGAGGCTGTACATCATACTGATATTTTAAAGAGCGGAAAAACCCTAAGTACCTGTCGGATAGATCCAATGGATGTCGGTAAAAGGAACAATAGTCCTTGTTCAGATTAAGTTACGGCTAACTAATCATGTTATTACCAGCAAGCCACCGTCCAATCGTAAGTACGTTTTCTGGCATTCTTTAATATCGTCTACTGCCCGAGTAGGTCATGGCTTCACCTTTTCCAAAGCCGTAGCTAAAACCAAGTGTAATAAAACGTCCTCGTTGATCAAAGCTGTAAATGTTAAAGTCTTCCTGGTTGGCCACACTTTCGTCAAACCGGCTGGCAAAAACATCACGAACCCCTAAACTTACTACCGCTTTTTTCTTCAGAAAACCTTTACGAATGCCAATATCTAGAAATGCTGTGGATGAAACTTCTCCCTGAACAGTTAAAAACCCGGATTGAAAGTTACCGGTCAGTTCTACATCCAGGTCTTTCGGTAATTTAAATTGAGGGGTCATTCGGGCGGTGTACCGATCACCCTCAAAGTCAAATACCTGGGATTCGAGGCTGCCCTCCCGTCTAAACATATTATAATTAAAATCCCCGGTGACATTCAACCACTCGGTAATCTCATACTCTGCATTTACCTCAACCCCTGTGATTCGATTAATGCCCACATTGACTGGGGTTGTAGTGGTTATATTATCCTCAAAAAAGGCCACGCGCTCAATGATATCCGTGGTGTTTCTAAAGTAAATGCTGGTATTGAAAGAGATGGCTCCTAGAATATAAATAGCGGTGACTTCATACGAATCGGTATACTCTGGTCTCAGGTTTGGATTACCAACCCGAATGTTGAAATTGTTTCGAAAGTTGAAAAAAGGGTTCAGGTCCCAAAGCCTGGGCCTGTAAATTCGCCTGGAGTAGCCACCCTGAAAAGAAACTTCTTCTGACACTTTGTACGATGCACTCGCGCTGGGGAATAGATCGGTGTAGTTCCTTTCATTTGATTCTGCCGTATTTACTAAAAATGTGTTTACCTCGGTATTTTCAACGCGTAAACCCAGCTTAATTCCCCATTTATTAAACTTATAAGCCGCTGTACCATATATGCCTAACACACGCTGTTCGAACTCGAAATCGTTGGTCAGGCTTTCATCTAACACCGGCTCGTCATTGATCAGATCAAAGACGGCAAAATCGTTACCCACGTTGTTGATGACGTATTGTGATCCCGTTTCAAAGGACAACTTATCGGTGATGGGATTGGTGTAGTCGACCTTGAAGGTATAGTCCGCTTGTGAAAAGTTCGTTCTGGTCTCCTGATCGGAAAGGTTCTCCACGCCTTCAAAGAAGGTATTGTCAAAAGAAGAAGATTGATCTTTACCAAAAAATCTACCCAAAGCGCTAAAGATGAGATCGTGGTCTTTGTGACCTTCAAAGTCCTTTTTGTATTGCAATTCGTAACTCCATTTGGGATTGGTAGCATCCGTCACTTCTACGCGGTTCCATCTTGAAACCATATCGTTTGACGCGTCAAAAAGTCGAAAGTTCGTTTCCGAGGGTTGATCTTCCA
>JBCCIX010000586.1:0-2790 GCA_039028075.1 Bacteroidota bacterium
AAAATACTGTGCAGGACATACGGATAGCGTTTCACTAGAAAACCCTGAAGAGGGGTGGGGGTGGATCGTTACTAAAGGATTTAATGCTATTTGTACCGATTTCCCTGAAGAACTGATTAAATACCTTGAATCAAAAAATCTTAGAGAACAATAATGGATACAGGGGACAATAAGGAGAGCGAGGCCTTAAGAGAAAAAGAATGGTTAGAAATCAAGAGTTCTAACTCATGGACACTATTTAGAATTTTAGGAGAGTTCGTAGATGGCTTTGAGAAATTGGAAAAGATAGGCCCGTGTGTTTCGCTTTATGGGTCAGCCAGAACGAAGCCCGGAACTCCACATTACGAGCTAGCTGAAGAAATAGCGATCAATCTAGTCAAGCAGGGCTATGGTGTAATTACCGGTGCAGGACCCGGAATTATGGAAGCTGGAAACAAAGGGGCACAGCAAAGCAATGGTAAATCAGTAGGGTTACACATAAAGCTTGATTTCGAACCTGAACCTAATGCCTTTGTTGACACAAAGAATTTGATCTCGTTCAAATATTTTTTTGTGCGCAAAGTCACATTTGTGAAATACTCTCAGGGATTTATAGTGATGCCAGGAGGTATGGGTACACTCGATGAGTTGTTTGAAGCTATTAACCTGGTCAAGACTTACAAAATAGCCAAGTTTCCCATTGTATTGGTTGATAGTGCCTACTGGAAAGATTTGGTGGTGTGGTTGAGAAATAAAGTGTATCAAGAATATCGATATATAGAAAATAGTGATTTTGATCTTTTTCATGTAGTCGATTCGGCTAGGGACGCCGTGCAGATCATCAATGATTTTTATGAAAAATATGGTCTCAAACCTAACTTTTAGAAGGGTAACGGAAACCATTGCCGCTCCCTCAAAAAACCTATTCCAAGGTTAATTGGAAGTTAACTAATTTTGGAAAAGAGCTTCCTGATCGCATACAGGAAAACATATCTAAGGACTACAAAGCTGAGGTGCTATTCTAAAAAATCCTGATCCTCAGTAAACGATCTGTTTCACTTATGATCAAGTACATCTTTCTTCTCATACTTCTTGGGAGCATATAAAAACCCAAAGGCTTCAGCATCTTCTTTAGTGCGCACCTTATGATGGATATAATGTGCATTGATCATGCGATTGAGATACTTGCTTCTTTTTTTCGGTCTCCATTTTACGCGCTGGTGTACAATGATATCATGAAAAACCACGTAAAAAATGCCATAACACAGGATACCAACACCTACGGCCGCGAGGTAAGGAGAAGGATAAATATCCGAGGTGGAAACCACTATGATAGTGACGCTGGGGACGCTAAAAACCACGGCGAAGAGATCGTTTCGTTCCAACGTATGGTTGTGATGTTTGTGATGGGATTTGTGCCATGACCACAGAAAACCGTGCATAACATACTTGTGGGTAAACCAGGCCACGCCTTCCATAAATAGGAAAACGCCAATGGTTATAAAAGAGCAAATCAGTATCGTTACTATATCCAAATCCATTAATTCTTAAACTTCTTCCCAAGCACCTCAAACCGATAATCAAAGATAGCCCTTACCTTTTTGCCGACAAATAGCCAGTTGGCAAAGCGACCCAGTATTCCGAGTGGGATGGCATAAGTTACAATATCCGTCATTTCAATATCACCTTTAACTTTCTTAAAGTGATGCTGATCATGCCGTAGGGCATAGGGGCCAAAACGCTGTTCGTCTACAAAGTACCAGGGTTCATGGATATGTGTTATTTCTGTGGTCCACCGCACCGGAATTCCGGGAAGTAGATGCACAAGATAGCTGATCAATTGACCGGCATACATCCTTTCCTTTCTCGAAATGTAAGTGAGTACAAACTTCATATAGTCAGGCGTTATCTCTTTTAAGTTTCTTGGCGAAGAGAAAAAATCCCAAGCCTTATCTAGTGTAATCGGCAGGAACTGAACCCGCTCTAGCTTGTAAACTTGCATTTTACTAACTAACAATGAATTTATTCATTGGTTTACCATTGGAGATCATCAGATCATTAATCAATGATACCATTGTTGCCTACTAGTGGTCAGAGGACTAGTCGCATTATAAACGGTATTTTTCAACTAAGAAATCCATGTACTCTTTTGTATCATCAAGATTTGACGGAAGACTTACCCCTGTTCTTATACTTTCAACAAATGGTGATATCTCAATATCATCATTAGGGTTTTGATTTTCTTTATCTACCAATGATCTCAGATAAGACTCAATGATGCGCGAAAGACTTCTTTGATGTAGTGAAGCATAGGTTTTCGCTTTATCTATCACATCCTTGTCTAATTTAAGTATCCGTTTAGAATCCATAGTTACCTCTATTGTACGTATGGATTTACAATGATAGTACGTACTTTTTCAAAGTTCGATTTCTGCATTGGTAACTTATGTCTACCTATACCGTACAATGTTTTTCGCCATCATTGGAAATATGATGAAGTGAAAAGGTAAGACGAGGTACCAATATAATCGACCCCAAAGCCCTAAGGGTCTGAATGTAGCTTTTTGAAGTAACAGGTTGCCATCTGATCTCCGTTTGATCCTGAACTCTAGCCACGCCTCTCCGGGTAGTTTCATTTCGGCATACAACAACAATTGCTTTTTTGCTTTGTCCGCTTTCAAAACCCGCCAGAAGTCAAGCGAATCGCCATCTTTCAAATTGGCGGCATCCCTTCTTCCCCGCCGTAAACCTACACCGCCCACAAGCTGATCCAAGAACCCACGGATCTTCCAAAGAAAATTACCAAAATAC
>JBCCIX010000587.1:0-2773 GCA_039028075.1 Bacteroidota bacterium
GAACCTAACTTTTTAAGTCATTCCGCAGTGATAACGGAGGAATCTTTGTCTACTAAGAAAGTCCACCATTTATTTTCTAAATGGCAAAGATATCTCCACTTCGTTACGATAGGACTTAATGTAAAAGTTAATCACCACAACCCGATAGCTATCGGGTGAAATGCACCTAATAGAACAATAATCGTCAGACCACTCTAAGAGGTCAGACGACTAAACTTTCACAGAAGAAATAAACAATTAAAATTCAAAACAATGGAAACTATAGTCAAAACAAAATGGAGTGTGGATAAGGCACACTCAGAGATCGGGTTTAAAGTAAAGCACATGATGATCTCATCGGTTAGAGGTCAGTTTAATGACTTTGACGTGACCGTAGCATCGGATCATGAAAACTTTAAAAACGCGGAAATTAAATTTTCGGCCGAAGTAGATTCGATAGATACGAATAATCAGGATAGAGATAAGCATTTGAAGTCTGATGATTTCTTTAATGCCGCTGAATACCCGGAATTGAAGTTTGAATCTAGGTCATTCGATGGTGAGAAGTTGGTAGGGGACTTGACCATCCGGGATGTCACCCAAGAGGTAGTTCTTGACGTTGACGTCAACGGTATAGTCGTTGATCCCTATGGGCAGACCAAAGCAGGCTTTGAGATCAAAGGTCACCTGAACCGGAAAGATTTCGGACTCAGCTGGAGCGCGGTTACAGAGGCCGGCAGTATCGTAGTAGGTGATAGAGTGGATCTGCTTGTCACTGTCCAGCTAATTCAAAACTAATAAAAAAGGGAAATGAGTTTAGTTAGCGTAAAACAAGTAGTAAGTAGCCTTTTGAATACTAGTGTTCCAAACCATAAACTAGATTTGGCATTGCTGATGTATCGCCTGCTCATTTCCCTTTCTCTACTAAATACCCATGGGATCAAAAAGATAATGAACTATAAGGAAGAGGTTTTGCACATTCCTGATCCTTTTGGCCTTGGCGGTGAGCTGAGTACGCTATTTGCCATCTTTGCAAATATCGTCTGTCCGGTATTCGTAATTTTTGGGCTATTTACCCGGCTGGCTATTATACCTATCCTGGCCATAACGCTATCGGGATTGCTGTTGGTGCATTATGCCGATCCCTGGTCGGTGAAGGATGTGCCGCTTATGTATTCACTGGCTTTCCTGCTGCTATTTTATCTCGGATCCGGGAAGCATTCAATAGACGCCAGATTAACACAAAAAAGATGAAGTCGCAGTTATTGCTTATCGGATTGGCGGTAGTAGCCGGGGCGGTATTGCCTGTACAGGCCGGTTTGAACGTACAGTTAGGTAAGGCAGTGCAGCAACCTATTTTTGCGGCTTTCGCCTCCTTTTTGGTCGGGAGTATTGGACTTATGGTATATCTTCTTATCGTCAAGTTCCAGTTTGATGCTATCGCGGAGATAAAAACAGTTTCTCCGGTAGTATGGATAGCCGGGCTTTTAGGTGCATTTTACGTGGCAGCTGTTATTATTCTGACACCCAAATTAGGCGCTGCACTCACTTTTTCACTGATTGTAACGGGTCAAATGGCCGTGTCCATGGTGCTCGATCATTTTGGACTGATGGGTATGCCCCAGGTACCGGTAAATTGGCAACGGATTCTTGGTATTGCTTTGCTAGTTGTGGGTGTGCTACTTATACGAAAGTTTTAAAATGAGGGTATTTGGAGTCATATTTTTTTTTACAACTACAGTGACTTTGGCTCAGGAAGATGAAATGTCATTTGCCCTTTTACGGCAAAATGATAAGTTGGCTGTCCCTTCAGATTCTTTGGAGCAAGATCCATCAATGTATGAGAAAATAAAGTCCATACCCATGGGACGTAATAGCACCCTGACCCTGGGAGGTAGTCATCGATTTCAAATTGAGTCATTCGTAAATGAGCAGTTTGGCAGTCTTGCGGTGAAAGATAATATCTGGTTTCTGAACCGGACCATGCTTCACGCTCATCTCTATTTAGGAAAGCGTTTTCAATTCTTTGGAGAGCTAAATTCCAGCCAAATTACGGGTAAAGAAGCCCTGGTTCCGGTGGATAGGGACGAACTCTCTATCAATCAGTTGTTTATGACCTACACCTTTAATGACCGTTGGAGTCTGCTTTTAGGGCGTGAAAACTTTAGGTTAGGGAGCGGTAGGCTCATTGATGTTCGGGAAGGCCCTAACGTTAGGCTTAGTTTCGATCAGATCAAATTAATGTATCGTAGTACAACTACAGACATCAATGCCTTTATTGCCATACCGGTTCGGCCTGAACCGGGAGTGTTTGATAATGAAGCTTTAGCAACCAATGAGTTTGTGGGTGGGCTATATGCTACGAAAAGACTAGGGCCTGCTCTCAATTTTGATATCTATTATTTGTTCAAAATGGAAGAAGATAAGGTATGGAATAAGGGAATAGGCGATGATGAAAGATCAAGTATTGGAATACGTCATTTTGGAAAGCTAAACAAGCTCCGATTCAATAACGAGTTCGTGTATCAATTCGGGGATTTTGATACCCAAAAAATAAGTGCTTGGACGGCTTCATTCAATATTGAGGGCGATATTCAACTATTCGGCCATCCTTTTACCTTGGGTTTAAAAACCGAAGCGATTAGTGGGGACGGTGATCGGGAAGATGTCCGGTTAAATACTTTTGATGGACTTTATCCCCGTGGAGCTTATTTTGGTAGGGTTGCCCGGTTTGGTCCCTCGAACCTCATCGATGTTCATCCCTACTTGAATACCGCCATTGGTAAGTTTTACA
>JBCCIX010000588.1:0-2762 GCA_039028075.1 Bacteroidota bacterium
ATGGATACTCTTTCATTGTAGTTATAGCCTGCTTTCAGGTCCAGCTCCCATTTGGGGGAAGGACTTACGTTGTAGTGCAGGTTTATCCCCTCGGAAAAACTGGTGAAGCGCACCTCACCAAACGGGCTACCTGCAACCGCTTTATCAATCCCCAAGCTTGGTTGGTCAACCAAGCCGGGAGCCTGGCTGTTTTGCACCTCATTGTCATAATCACCATAGTACCCTTCTATACTTAGTTCATTGGCCCACTTTTTATTGCGAATGCCTAGTTGCAGATTGACTCCAAATGCCTGGTATCCATCATGAAATCGTCTCACGGTTCTCTGCTGTAATTGTCCTTGCTCGTTGGGAATGGCCACATCTATTTTGTAGTTGTTGTCGGTAAAATCATAGAAGCCTCCTGCCACTACAAACAGTCCGCTTTGGTCGTGAGCATAGTTGAGGTTGGCCGTTGCCCGATGGGTGTTGAAGGAACCAACCTGGTAGGAAGCGGACCCTGCCAGTCCATCGTAGATTTCCGGGGAAGCGAGGTTTACCGCTCCACCCAATGCATCCGCTCCAAACTGGATGGGTACTACGCCTTTATAGATTTCCACCCGGTCAATCATGTTTACCGGAACATTGGCAATGCCAAACGCGTAAGGCGTGTAATTGAGCGGAATGCCATCATAGAAAAAGCGGATCTGATCACCAGAAAGGCCATTGAGCGAAAAACGAGTATTAGAGCCTAATCCTCCGCCACGCTGCACGTTCACTCCTTCTGTTTGTGCCATTACTGCTCCCAGGTCGGCAGACTTAAGCTTCACTTCCCGGGTCTCGATTACCTGCACGGACTTGGCAGAGAGCTCCAGTGCCCGGGCTTCTGATTCGGCGACCACAACCACCTCTTCCATTTCCGTAGTGCTTTCTTCGAGGGTGATGGAGCGAGTGAGCTTTTCACCTGGTTTGAAGGTGAGTTGGAACGTTTGTTTTTCAAAACCTACCCCTGATATTTCGATGGTGTAAGTTCCGGGTTGGATGGCGGCGATAGAGAATTTGCCTTGTCTGTCGGTGATGGCTCCTTTTTGTGAAGCCTCTTTGGTAGTGTTCTTTAACAGCAAAGTAATGCCCGGTATCGATTCCCCCCGTGCGTCGGTGACCTTGCCAGAGAAGGTGGCAGGGGATTGGGCGAAAGCCCGGGTTACCAGACAAATCGCAAGTAAGAATAGAAGGCTGAAGTGTATCGGTATGATTAGTAGGTAGTTGATGATATGGTTGTTCTGTTTAGGCATAGTATTCATAGGTTAGGAGATCAATCGCCCTCCATTTGGTCTAAATTGTGATTTATAATTTATCTGTTCTAACGATTAAGAAGTCGCCTTTCAGTCCATTTTCGAACGGATTGTCATGCGTTGTCTGGCCGCTCAATAAAGTTGGGCTTTTTGCTGAGCCACTAAGGTAGTACGTACTGTAGGAGCTGAGTGTAAATGCTTTTCCTCCTACATGGATCTTTTTCTCCATAAATGAGTCATTAAAAAGCTTTATCTGTCCATCAAACTTGATTTTGTACTCCTGTCCTGGCAAGCACGCTTCTGCTCTATTACCTCCATAGATATAGAGCATATCCTTAGGAGTCTTATCCACAACCGTACTGGCATTGGCTGTATTTGCAGAAAAGCGTCCACCAAAGAAGGTTAAGAGCAGGATGCAAGCCGCAGCTGCGTATCTTATAACTCTACGGTGCAGGGGGATGACATTGGTATCTGACTCCTTGCTCGAATATCTGCCAAGTTCTGGAATTGCTTGTGATATTTTGAACCAAATTTGTTTTCTATTTTCATCACGATCTATAGAAGCTTTTGGGCCCGAAGTAGGGTCATCCAGTCTTTCAAACCACTCTTCAATTGCTTTTCTCTCTTTCTCGGTAGAAAGACCTAAGCCATGTTGCTTTATTAATTCTTTTGTGATCTTCATAGTAATTTCTTGTTTTTAGAATTATGCGCTGTAAGATTAATAATATGTTCAAGCGTGACTTCTACTACTATTGTCGGTTAAGTAAGCCAATCAAGTACCCTCTGAATTGGGAAAAAATATCTGTGACTCAGATGTATAGTTGATGTGTTGATTAAAATATTGATTATCAGGACTTTAATTGTACCTGATTTTTTCAAGGTTACTATTCAGCCATTTGTAATTTTTGAGAAAATATTCTGGTATTGTCCTTCCAATGGAAATAATCTTGTGGAAAATCCATCATACACCGAGTCGGATGCTAAATCTTAGCAACACATCATAAAAGCGCTTTCTTCTCAGGTAAATAAGCTAGAAGATCAGGTGAGCTGAGCACAAACAATAATCGAATTGTTGCTAAGTGTCAGGCATAAAGTGGATCAAGGCCAGCTCCTAGCCAAAAGCTACATCACCTGAACCCGAAACACGTTCAAGCAAATGGTTCGGCAAGCATTGGCCGAGTTAAAGGAAAAAGCAAAAGGGAAAAATCCATAAGGGGTAAACCTAAAAGAAGTGGAGCCCACAACCTTTTATTAGCCCTGAACAACTATCATCGGGAAGTGCTGGCTTTTCTTGCGAATCCTGCAGTCCCCTTTGACAACAATTCAGTCTGAGAGGGATTTGCGAATAATTAAAAGAATCCTTTGAAAAACCCGCCTTTTGGCCCAACTCTTCGTTACTCAAAATTTCAAAAGCCTCATTTACGACCAGTAAACTACGTTTTTGAAATTCTGAAAGCCTCGATTTGAGCCAAAAATCCAGTTTTGCAAAGG
>JBCCIX010000589.1:0-2725 GCA_039028075.1 Bacteroidota bacterium
ATCTGATCGTTACCGACAAGAGCTCCTAGCTCTCGAAGATGGCATTAAAGACGGTTAACCGTCTTTCTTCTTTTTCCCTTTGAAAAGTTCTCCCACTTTTTGAAAGAACCCCTTTTTCTTCTTGCCGAACTCTTTTTCTTTTACTTTTTCCTTTTTTTCAAGGCCAAGTAAATTTTGGATAAAATTTTTGTCGTCCTTAAAATCATCGCAGCTCATTCTGGACTGAATGGTAGGGTCCAGTGTTGGGAATTTAGCCTTACTTATTCGTGACAGTTGGGGGTCGGAGTTGATGTGCTGAAATAGCCGGGCAAAAATAGGTAGTGCCAGGTTAGCACCAGATCCTAAGGCAGAAGTCCTGAATCGTACCCTGGGATCATCGGCACCCACCCATACACCTACCACTAATTCAGGGTTATAACCGATAAACCATCCGTCAGCGTTAGACTGCGTAGTGCCGGTCTTGCCTGCGATATGATTGGTTAGACCATATTTCCAGCGTATTCTACTGCCGGTGCCGGTTTCTACCACTTCCCGCATCATTTCAGTAATCATACCCGCCGTCGCCGGTTCCATCACGGGTTTCTTCTTCATCTCATCGAACTGGGTCAAGACCTTCCCTTCGCTATTTTCAATGCGGGTAATAAACTGTGGCACAATCCGGTTACCGCCATTGGCAAAAGCGGCGTAGGCTTGGGTCATTTCGAATAAGGAAATGGATGGGGTGCCCAGGGCAATCGATGGTAACTCAGGGATCTTAGATTCCACACCTAAGGATTTCGCGAAATCAACGACTTCATCAATACCGGTTTCCTCAAGGACTTTGACCGCCACGGTATTCACGGATTTCGAGAGTGCCCCTTTGTAGGAGTATTTCAGAACATTTTCTTTTTCATCGGCATTATTTGGTGTCCAACCTTTTTGGTTGGTATATACCCTTCTGGCCGCAGAAGTATAGGCGCATGGATCATAACCCTGCTCTAGGGCATTGGCGTACACAA
The DNA here is from genome assembly GCA_039028075.1 of Bacteroidota bacterium. Lineage (GTDB taxonomy): Bacteria > Bacteroidota > Bacteroidia > Cytophagales > Cyclobacteriaceae > Fulvivirga. The sequence goes on from JBCCIX010000589.1 coordinate 999, forward strand.
AAGGTTTAAATGTAGACCCCACCTGACGTTTGGTGGACTTAGCAACGTGATCATATTGAAAATAATCGAAATCGATACCACCTACCCAGGCTTTTACCGCGCCGGTGTTGGGATTTAAAGCCAGGACCCCGGCGTGCAGAATTTGTAAATAATGTTGGATAGAATCTAAGGTGGAGTATTGATTTTCTACGGGTTCACCCCAAGAAAAAGGCGAAAGTGGCTTTTTTTGCCGAAGGGCTTCGTTGATTTCTTCATCGGAAAGCTCATCATTTTTAAGCTTTTTATAAAGTGAACTACGAGCTATAGCAGATTTTAGGATTTCTGGTTTACTGTCCCAAGGTTTTTCTCGTTTCCAATGATTATGGAAAGCTTTTTGCAACTCTTTCATATGGGTTTGCATGGACTTTTCGGCATACGCCTGTAAGCGCGAATCAATGGTAGTGTAAATTTTAAGCCCATCGGTATATAAGTTGTAGTGCGTTCCGTCTGACTTAGGGTTGAGCTTGATCCACTCGTCCACGGCACCCTTGAGCTGCTGTTTGAAATAAGCAGCTGAGGCTGATGTTTCCTTAGGTAATTGATAATCAATTTTTAAAGGTTTCGTTTTTAACGCCTCGTACGTTCCTTCGGAGATAAAATCGTATTTGTGCATTTGCATGAGCACTACGTTTCTTCTTTTTATGGATTTTTCAGGGAATAGGCGCGGATTGTAAGTGTAATTAGCCTTAAGCATACCGATTAAAATCGCGGCTTCTTCCGTCTGTAGTTTGCTGGACGGTTTGTTAAAAAATCGCTTGGAGGCGGTTTCTATGCCAAAGACGTTATCCCCAAAAGGTACCGTATTGAGGTATAACGTTAATATTTCATCTTTTGAATAAATGCTTTCCAGGCGATAAGCCAAAATAGACTCCTTGGCTTTAATCACGGGTATGGTCCAAATCCCATGATTTTCTCTCGGGAAAATATTCTTTACCAATTGCTGGCTTATGGTGCTTCCGCCACCTCCGCTTCTATCTTGTAAAATCACTGTCTTTAGTAAAACCCTGATCAAGCTTCTGGGGTCTATGCCATGATGGTCGTAAAAACGTGCATCTTCCGTGGCGATTAAGGCGTTGATCACATGGGATGAAATTTCTTCAAAAGCAATGCTTGAACGATTTTGTATGTAATATTTACCAATTAATTTGCTATCAGCACTGAAGATTTCTGTAGCTACATTGTTTTTTATATTAGCTAATTGCTCTTTGGTAGGTAATTCACCAAACAACCCGCTCGCTACTAAAAGAAGGAACAAGGAAACAACCGCTACAAGGGCGAGGAATACTTTCAGGAAAAACTTCAGTATTTTCTTAAACATCAAAAAACGAGATCATAGTCGAAAAAAAATGCAAAGCCAGTGCTCAACGACAAGAATGTAAAAATCCAAAAAACAGTTTAGAATTAACTGCAACTGTCATCAATTTTATAATATTGGCATTCTAAAAAAAGCGAAATTCTGATCAATATGAGTATTAACGTTAATCTTTTAAAAACTATATGTGAAGCGCCTGGGGCTCCCGGTTATGAATCCAGGATCCGTGAGCAGGTAATAGAGGTAATAACACCCTTGGTCGATGATGTAAAGGTCGATAATATGGGAAATGTTATTGCGCATAAAAAGGGAAAGAGCAGCGAAAAATCTGCGATGGTGGCCGCACATATGGATGAGATCGGATTTATGGTCACTC
>JBCCIX010000590.1:0-2721 GCA_039028075.1 Bacteroidota bacterium
GCATCACTATAATTGACCAAGCCAAGACGGCATCCGTCTTCCAAATCTATCAGGTTGTAGCAAATATCATCTGCAGCTTCAACCAAAAAAGCTAACGGGTGACGAGACCAGGAGTATTCCTCCAACTCAGGCAAACCCAAGGTGGAGGCTATCGATTTGAAAACGTCCCGTTCGCTTTGAAAAAAACCATACTTTTTCTGGCTGCGTCTCTTAGGATCTTTACACTTAATGATCGATTGTCGTGGGTATTTACTGAACGCCGCTAAAGTAGCATAGGTCAATCTTAGCCCTTGATATTGATCTTTATTTAGAATTCGAAATCCCTGGGCATTTCCTTCAAAGTGGGTTAAGTCTGCCCATTCTAACTCATTCACTAAATTTTTGTAGATAGCGCCACTACCGGACTTGAAAAATTCAGAAATGGCATCTTCTCCCGAATGGCCAAACGGTGGGTTGCCAATATCATGTGCGAGTGAAGCTGCCGCCACTATACCTCCAAATTCGTGGAAATCATAGCGCTTAGCTAATTCAGGCCAACGCTCCAGAATTACTTTTCCCACCTTTTTGCCTAGCGAACGTCCCACGCTGGAGACTTCAAGACTATGCGTGAGTCTTGTATGTACAAAATCATCTTCAGGTAGTGGGTGTACTTGTGTCTTATCCTGAAGTCTTCGAAAGGGATAACTAAAGATTACCCGATCGTAGTCTTGTTCGAAAGCGCTTCGTGTTCCCTTATCTTTTTCGTCCCCTTTTTTCTGGCCGCGTTGTTCTGACAGTAACTTACTCCAGTTCATGCCGCCAATTTATATAATTTAAGAGGATCCTGATTTAATAATGTCCGTAAAGTGTGGTACAAGTCAGGAAGCGCCGATTCTAATGCTGCGGGTCTTTCAAAAAAATACTCGAGTGAGACAGCAAAAAACTCGTATTCATTGGTGCCCGCGTAACTACGCAAAAAATGACCACCTTCACTATTGATCTTTTTTATTTCTTGGTGAGCAAGCATACTTAGTTTTTCCAGAACGTCGCCATCTAAAAACCCATATTCAGCATTCTTTATTTGGTTTTCAAAATGGATAGCGTGTGCCATTTCATGAATGCCCAGGTTAAGGGAATCACCGATATCGGCATAGCCATCTACAAAACTTTTCCACGAAATTATGATAATACCTGCTCTTGGGTTGACTTCTCCCAGATGGTACTTCTGCGTAATCTCTGAATAATAGGCATCCATATAGACTAAAATCTTATCAAAATGCTCAAGAAAAATTCTCCCCAATCCAAAAGTAAGTTGAATGGCAGAGGCCGATATCAATACACGCATTTCAGCTGTAATCTTATTAACTCCGCGTGGAATAAACCTCTTGGAATACATAAAACGCTGAATCCTCTTTTCGAAGATTACTTTATCTCTGCGGCCAAGTAAATTATAATAGGCACAGTAGTTTGATAAAATGTTTCGGTGAGACTCCTTCAGGGGCTGATAACGCTGTACCACTGACCTTACCTGATCGTAAACAAGCGAAACCACATCGTAAAACACCTTCACCAAAGTAGCCATTAGTCCTACTATCAACAGGACAGCTACTATCTTCCATAACATCAGATCGCTCTCAGTAAGGAGTTAATTGAAACTAACGCACTTACACGATCTCTCAATTCCGAAATAGCAATTCGCTCTTGTTTTGCGGTATCCCGGTCTCTAAGGGTAACCTCACCATCATCTAAAGAGTCATGGTCTACCGTAACACAATAGGGTGTTCCAATGGCATCCTGTCTTCGATAACGCCTTCCTATAGCGTCCTTTTCATCGTATTGACAGTTAAGATCAAATTTGAGGTTATTGATTATTTCCCGAGCCTTTTCCGGTAAGCCATCTTTTTTAACCAGCGGTAGCACGGCCACCTTCACAGGAGCGAGTGCCGCTGGGATTTTAAGTACAGTCCGCTCACTTCCATCTTCAAGAACTTCTTCCGTGTAGGCGCTGGATAGTGTAGCTAAGAACATTCGGTCCAATCCAATTGAGGTTTCGACCACGTAGGGAACATAGTTCTTATTTTCCTGTGGGTCAAAGAACTGTAGCTTCTTTCCGGAGTACTTTTCATGTGCCTTGAGATCGAAGTCCGTTCGACTATGAATACCCTCCAACTCTTTAAACCCCATAGGAAACGTAAACTCAATATCACACGCTGCATTGGCATAATGAGCCAGGTTTAAATGGTCATGGAAGCGGTAATTAGCATCACCTAAACCTAGCGATTTATGCCAGGCCATTCGTTGACTTTTCCAATACTCGTACCATTGCATTTCATCTCCCGGTTTAACAAAAAACTGCATTTCCATCTGTTCGAACTCCCGCATTCTAAAGATAAATTGCCTGGCGATGATCTCATTTCTAAACGCCTTCCCGATCTGCGCTATGCCAAACGGTATTTTCATCCTACCGGTCTTCTGAACATTAAGGAAGTTTACGAAAATACCTTGAGCTGTTTCAGGCCTCAGATAAACGGTGTTTGCTCCCTCGGCTAGGGATCCGATTTCTGTGGAAAACATGAGGTTAAACTGACGCACCTCCGTCCAGTTTTTAGACCCTGAAACAGGACAAGCAATTCCAAGTTCCTCGATCAGTACCTTTAGATCCTGAAGCTGCTCCGATTCAATGGCCGATTTCATGCGATCATTGATAGCATCGATTTGCGCTTTGTACTGAAGCACTCTACC
>JBCCIX010000591.1:0-2699 GCA_039028075.1 Bacteroidota bacterium
CATTGTTCGGCAAAAAATAATTCCTGACGGCTACCCGGAAATTATCCTACATTATAAGGATCCCTATCGGATAAATATTGAAGGTATTTGGAAGACGCAGAGTAAATTTTTGCTGGCAGGTCAAATTACGGATCATTTTTTTATTGAGAACACCAAATTTTCAGGAATGTATGGAATCAAATTTCAACCAACAGGATTAAATTCCTTATTTAATATTCGGATGGATCGCCTCGTGAATAAGGTGTGCGAACTTCAATCGGTTTTGGGCACAAAGGCAGATCGGTTTATTGAAGGCTGTGACGCTATGCAAGACTTTCAAGATCTGGTAGACGAGTTAGAGAAGTATTTGATTGATTTTCTTGCCGAATCACGGCCGAATGAAAGAGTTGAAAAAGCAGTAGGATATATCTTAGCGAATGCAGGACTAGTGAAGGTGAGTGAGTTAACCGAATACGCTGGTCTTTCTGAGCGACAGTTGGAGCGGGGTTTCAAACAATTTATTGGCTTGACACCGAAGCGATATATACGAATAATTCGTTTTGCGCATATCTTTAAACGTGTAAATGCCAATGGTAATAAATGGACTGAAATTGCTTTGGACAGTGGATTTTTTGATCAAAGTCACTTTATTAAAGACTTCAAAGAATTTACGGGTGAGGATCCTACCGCATACTTATTTGAACAGCAAACCATGGCTAACTTCTTTTTACGAAAAAAATGAACAGCTTTCGTAGGTACCAGTCCTGTTTTATAGGGCTTGGTCTCGGTGAATGTACCTGCATTATCCGGTGGTGTCCCCTTCCGGGCGGTAGCTTATTTTTGAAAGTTAAGCCTCGAGACTTCTCAAAAAATCAGTGACTGTCGGTTTTTTACAATACATCTTTTGTGGTCTTCCCGTTCTTGGCCATAAAAAAAGATGAAGACGTACACTATTTTATTTCTATTACTTACTTTTTGCGTGGATTGCTTGGCCCAGGAGTCGGCCACAACTGATTTGGATCAACTCATGTGGCTATGTAAAAAATGGCAACGATCTACTATGAAACCCGGCCGAACGGCGTTTGAAAGCTGGGTGAAAGAGGGTGACAGTCTAAAGGGAATAGGCCTGACCCTACAGGGCTCCGATACTGTTTTTGTAGAACATTTAAGTATTTCCTACCGCGACGGAGCACTGTATTACATTTCGGATGTTACACATAATCCTGCGCCGGTCCATTTTAAACTGGAAATCACCGGTCCAGAAAGTTTTATCTCAAAAAATCCCGAACACGATTTTCCTAAACAAATCCAATACGAGTCTGACGGAGAATATATGACAGCGACGATCAGCGGAAACGGCAAGAAGATACCTTTTAGATTTAAGAGTATCGATTAGGTACCAAAAAATTAGAGTCAATTAGCACTGCGATCTTGAATTGCAGCTCACTTTTGGTATCTTCAAGATTATGGGAAGAACCATTATAGTATCCAATAGATTACCTGTAAGAGTAATTCAAAGTGACGATGGAGAGCTGCGGTATAAGCCGAGTGAAGGTGGGCTAGCTACGGGTCTTGGATCTGTGTATAAGCAAGGAGATAATATCTGGGTTGGGTGGCCTGGCATTCATTTTCATTCGGCTAAACAAGAGAAAGAGGCTACCGCAAAGCTCAAAGCTGAAAATATGAAGCCGGTAAACCTGACCGAAGAAGAAATAGAACTCTACTACGAAGGGTTTAGTAATGAGACGCTCTGGCCTACTTTTCACTATTTTAATCAAAACGCGCTTTACAAAAAGTCATACTGGCAAGCCTATGAAAAAGTAAATCATAAGTTTTGCAAAGAAGTTGTGGCTTCCGCAGATCCCGATGATACCATTTGGATTCATGACTACCAGCTTTTGCTCCTTCCCGGGTTGATCCGGGAGCATTTGCCGGAGGTAAGCATAGGCTTTTTTCTGCATATCCCCTTCCCATCATTCGAGGTGTTTAGACTTTTACCCTGGAGAAGGCAGCTACTCGACGGTGTATTAGGTTCAGATTTGATTGGTTTTCATACCTACGATGATATGCGCCACTTTTTGAGCGCCGTAAGCAGAATATGCTTCATCAGTAATCAACACGGTCAGTTGAATAAAGAGGGCCGTACGGTGGAGGTTGACTCATTTCCTATGGGTATAGATTATGATAAGTATGCCAACAGCTCAGCTTCTCCTGAAACGCTGAGTCGGGAGGTCAAATATAGAACCTCGCTGGGAGGTCAGAAATTGATGCTGTCCATTGATAGATTAGATTATTCGAAAGGAATTCCAGCTCGTTTAGAGATTTTTGATCTTTTCTTTCAAAAGTACCCGCAGTACATTGGTAAAGTGTCCCTCATGATGGTGGTCGTACCGTCCAGAGATACCGTGGATCAATATAAGGACCTAAAGGTGGAGGTGGATCTGCTGGTAGGTCGGATCAATGGAAAATATGGGTCCGTAAATTGGACTCCAATACATTATTTTTATCGGTCATTTGCACTAAATGACCTTTCTGCATTTTATCGGATGGCGGATGTGGCCTTGGTTACCCCCATGAGGGACGGCATGAATCTGGTCTGTAAAGAATACGTAGCCAGCAGACTCGATAAGAAAGGAGTGCTTATATTAAGTGAGATGGCGGGCGCTTCGAAAGAGTTGTCGGAGGCAATCATTGTCAATCCCAATGATAAACACCAGGTA
>JBCCIX010000592.1:0-2695 GCA_039028075.1 Bacteroidota bacterium
TCCCTCAAATGCTTTTATGGTTACATAGGATACAAGTGCATCAAAGTGAAAGTGAGAATTAACAGGAACATCTTTAAATATGCCTTCAACCACTAGCAGTGTGCTGTCGTCATTAATCGCAAGATATTTTCCAAGAGGTTCCTCGTCCCCGAAATATCGTTTGGCGGCCTTTTCGGAAAGTAACAAGCCTCCAATCTGCCTTAAGACCTCATTTCGGTTTCCTTTGACCAACTCGAAAGAGAACACATCAAAAAAAGTACTGTCAACGCTTAAAATATTGCGTTCATCAAATGTTATATCTTTTTCCAGGTTTCTGACTGAGAAAGTCTCCCGGGTCAATCCTGGTCCCCAGAGGGGTGACAGTGATGTGGCTGCATTGACCTGTGGAAAGTCCTTGACCATGGCCAAAGCCATGGGATGAGGAGTACGTGTCTGAGGCTGCTGCGACCACCAGGCTACGCGATAGATGTCACCGGCATCTTCATGAAACTTGTCATAGCTTAGCTCGTCTCTCACAAAAATTACAATGAGCAGGACGCAGGCCATTCCAAAGCCAAGGCCAAATATGTTAATGAATGAATAGAGTCGCTCTTTTACAAGGTTTCTAAATGCGATCTTTATATAGTTGCGCAACATGTACTCTTGGTTATCGGTTATTGGACTATTCGTTTCTTAAAACATCCGTAGGATTAGTAAGTGCCGCCTTGACCGTATTGTAGCTAACAGCCAACAGGGCTACAATGATGGCGGTCAGCCCCGCTGTGAAATACGGACCTATGCCCGGTTCAATGTGGTAGGCGTAGGTGGAAAGCCAACTTTTTATATAAAAGAAGGCCATGGGAAATCCCAGCGCCAGCGATAACATTACCAGTTTCAAAAAGTCAGACGAAAATTGATAAACAAGATTGCTCAAATTAGCACCCAGCACTTTGCGAATCCCGGTTTCCTTGCTTCTCCTGTTGGCCATAAAAGCAGATAATCCAAAAAGGCCCAAACAAGAAATAACAATTGCTATCAAAGCAAACCCGAAGGTCAAGTCGCCGATCACCGTTAAATCGGTGTAGGAATTTTGACGTTGGTCATCAAGAAAAGTATAGTCAAAGGGATAATTTTCTTCGTATTTGGAATACACGGCTTCAATATCATGGAGCAGCCCGTGTGTATCTTCTGTATCAAACTGAATATAGGCGCCCCACGTCTGATCGGGGTTACATTTTATAACCACCGGCTCGATCTGTTCTGCCAATGACTGATGATGATAGTTTTCAGCGATACCGACAATTTTACCCTCGTGCCCCCAGACCGTTAATGGAGATCCTATCGGCTCATCCAACATCATGGCATCAGCAGCCGCCTGATTGATAATAAACTGCATATTTCCCTCATCCTGATCGTGAAAGGCTCTTCCCCGAACAAGGTCTATTTCGAAGGTGCTCAGAAAATCTTCGCTTACCTGGATCACATTAAAAAAGAACACTGACCCCTCAGGTTTGCCCGGCCAAAAAACCCCATTATTGGCATTGGTAGTGCTTATAGGATCTTGCTCTGTAAAACTGACCGATTTGACTCCTGGCAAGGCAAGTAATTCTTGTCTGTATACATCTGACTTTTCTCTGATCCCATGGAGTTGGTGCAAAAGAATATTATCTGTGCGAATACCTAGTGGTTTCTCCTGAATGTATTTGATTTGGTGGAATACCACAATGGTAAAAACAATAAAAACCGTTGATAATGTGAACTGGGTAACCACCAAAACCTTTCTCAAGTCGAGCAATCCGATCGCCTTAGGTTTAAATTCCTTTTTAGCTGATAACTGAAAAGAAGAAAAAACCAGGGCCGGATATAAGCCTGCCACTACACCGAGTACAAAGGCTCCGACACTTAATGAGAGTATCATCGAAATAGAATCAAATGGCACAAGGATGTTTCTATTCGTCAAAGCATTGAAAACCGGCATAAGTATCTCCACCGTTGTGATCGCCAAAATAGCCCCCACCACGGCAACGAGTATTGATTCTATTACCAACTGTACGATAATCTGTCTGCGTTGTGCCCCTATGGCTTTTCGCAGGCCGATTTCCATGCGTCTCTGACTGGCCACGGCAGTTGATAGGTTTGTGAAATTAATACAGGCGATAAGCAAGATAACCACAGCTATGATGGAAAGCAGTTTGACATTTTCAATTCTTCCTGAAAAACTTCGACCCCCTGAAATATCGTTGTGCAAATACGTCTCTTCAAACGGATATACAAACAGCTCGTCATTGCGGTCGCTATGGTTAGCTAAGACCGTACTGAGCTTTGAATCTAAATTTGCCAGATCCGTACCTTGCTCTACCTCAAGGTAGGCGTTCACGTTATAGTTAGAAAAAGAATAGGGGTTGGTACTTTTCCACCACGGTCTAAATCTATCCTCAAACTCCGGGTAAGACAGAATAAAATCAAACCGAATAGAGGAATGATCAGGAATATCCTCCAGTACGCCGCTGATTATATAGCTTTGTTTTTCATTATTCTCCTGCGCGATATCTATGAGCTGATTTAAAGGACTCTGACCGGGAAAATACTTCTCTGCCAGTTCAGCAGTTATGACAACGGAGTTTGGCTTGTTAAACAAATTCCCCTTATCGCCCTCTCGCAAAGGAAAGGTAAACATATCCAGTAGAGCCTCATCTGCATAAATCCCTTGCTCCGA
>JBCCIX010000593.1:0-2686 GCA_039028075.1 Bacteroidota bacterium
CACAAGGACTAGCAGAAAATACATTAGTGTTATTTACCTCCGACAATGGTGGTCATCCTCAGCATGCCTTTAACCGACCGCTGAGGGGCAGTAAATGGAATTTATATGAAGGTGGGGTAAGAGTACCCATGATTGCCAGGTGGCCTGATAAAATTCCAAAAAATAGGGTAACCGAAACACCGGTGATTCAAACCGATTATTTGCCTACATTCCTGGATATAGTTCGAAACAAAGCAATTGATTTAAATTTAGAGGGGGTTTCAATTTTAGAAGTACTGAAAGGAAAAGAACCGGATCAAGTTAAGGATCGAGTGTTGATATGGCACTTCCCGTACTATCATCCGGAAGGGCAAAAGTTTGAGATGGCCGAGGATTCCATTTCAATAGAAGACGGTTACATCTCCAAGACCTATCCTCAGTCTGCGATCCAAATGAACAATAAAAAACTGATCTATTTCTACGAGGAAGAGCGATATGAATACTATGACTTGACAAATGATCCCTCCGAACAACAAGACCTTTCAATCAGAGAACCTAAAAAAGCTAATCAAATGAAAAATGAATTGTTTGAAAAACTGAATAAGACCGGGGCAAGGTTTTTAGTAGAAAATGATACAATTTCTTACCAGCTTTGACTTCAAGAAGCTATTTGATGCCGATTTTACTACTAGTATTGAGTCAGTTACGCTGCATTAACCGTAGAACCATGAACGTATATACTTTAAGGGGCTTTTTTCTTGGTTGGTTGAGTATTCTTTTAATCCATTGCTCAAATCCTGATTGGAAAGCCACAGGGAAAACAGAGCAATCCAAACGCTGGTCAGAGCATAGAGTAAATGATTGGTATTCCAATCAACCGTGGTGGGTTGGAACCAATTTTTGTCCAAGCACTTCCGTCAATCAGTTGGAAATGTGGCAAAATGAAACTTTTGATTTAACCTCTATAGATGAGGAGTTAAAGCTGTCTGCCGGAATAGGAATGAATACGCATCGTATCTTTTTACATAATTTACTTTGGGAGCAAGATTCTCTTGGATTCCTGGATCGTCTAAACGCTTTTTTGGATGTGGCTGATCGATATGATATTAAATGTATGATAGTCTTGTTTGACGGTGTATGGGATCCAAATCCAAAATTAGGTGGACAGCAGATTCCTGTACCATATACACATAACTCCAGATGGGTACAGTCGCCCGGTGCCAAATATCTTGCAGACAAAGAAAAAAGACCTATCCTCAAAAGCTATGTTCAAGGTGTAATTTCTCATTTTGCAGATGACGATAGAATACTTCTCTGGGATTTATTTAATGAACCAGAAAACCCTAATAAGAAGTCATATGCTGAAGTAGAGCTGGAAGATAAATACGTTCGGGCTTTTGACCTACTTAAAGCATCATTTAAATGGGCTCGTGAGGTCAACCCATCTCAGCCGATCACTTCCGGTGTCTGGGGTAATTTTCTGAAAAAAGATGACCATGATACTGTTAAAATTGATTCGCTTCATGCTTTCATGCTTGACAACTCCGATGTAATCACCTTTCATTCATACGATAGGCCAAGTGTGCTGCTAGAGAAAATTAAGTATCTTCAGATATACAATCGCCCTATATTGTGTACAGAATACCTTGCTAGAAGTAGAGATAACACTTTTGAAAACCTACTTCCTGTTTTTAAGAAATTTAAGATCGGTGCCTATAACTGGGGTCTTGTATCCGGTAAAACCAATACGATCTATCCTTGGAACTCATGGGATTCAGTTTATCTGAATGAACCAAAGGTTTGGCATCATGATATTTTTCGAGATGATGGGACACCCTACAAACAATCAGAAGTCGACTTTATTACTGAATTACTAGTAGTAAATAAGCAATAATTTTATATTGAAAGTTTCATTTGTTACCTATTGAGTGCATAACGATATATAAGGAAGATGAAATTGTTAATCACTTTAATCACTGTGTCGATTTGCCTACATACGGGCTACAAAAGTCAGGGACAAAAGCATGATATGCATCATTTAGTGCATCACTGTCATGTTCATAGTCATCCGATCAAGGGAACTAAGGTACCTGGTAAACAAAATCGCGTCAAGCAAAATATGTCTTTTGAAGACTTTGAGTTAGCCAATGAAAACGCTATCAAAATCAATTTTGTACGGGTTACTGATGATCCTGATTTAGAAGATTTTACTCAATATGACTTTCCAATTCCTTCATTAGACGACTATATTAATGATTTGAATGCAGCTTTTTCAGAAATAGTACCCATCGAACAATGGAATGGTTTTGAGAAAGCCCGAGTGACCTTGTTTTACAGTGAGGATTATGCTTTTGTAGATCCAAGCGATGGAGATAATCCCACCAGTGAGGCATTGTCTTTTTTTGCCACCAGCGAGGCTGCTTTTTCCGGGTATGTCAATATTTTTTTGAATGATATCGCGGATGCAATTGGCATCGGAGGTACTACTTTTCTTAATCAAGAGCTAAATAGTGACTTTGGGCCAACCATGATGGTAAGAAGGGACTTTGAAACTATTGTGACCACACATGAAATGGGTCACGTGGTAGGAATGCAACATACGGCTGGGTTTGGTTATCCACCACATTTTGAGCTTAACCTGTTTCAAGGTGAGAAGTTGGAATATACTTTATTCGAACATAGTGCTCCTGAAATACATTATATGGGC
>JBCCIX010000594.1:0-2684 GCA_039028075.1 Bacteroidota bacterium
GATACTCCAAAACTGAGGATGAATATATTGATGAATAGAATTAAAAAGAAAATGTAATGGTAGGTTGGATATATCCCGCTCATGGCTGCGCCTACTACGAATATGAGAAGATTGAATACAAGACCAATTGCTGAACTTATCATAGAAGCTAGATAGATCTCTATCTTCCTCATATTTGTATATTCGTATAGATATTTTTTGGTTTGTAGGATTTTTACTGTTCCGCTGGTAGCTTCAGTAAAGAATTGCCAAAGTAACAGTCCTACAAAAAGATAGATGACGTAATTTTCAACTTGTTGATTCATGAGTACCTGAAATACCAAATAGTACATCACAATTTGTGAAACAGGTTTTATTAGCGCCCACATTAAGCCGAGTTTATTTTCGTAGTATCGAAGCTTAAACTCAATTTTGGCCATCATCCAGACGCGCTCCGTCCTATTACTTCGTATGGCAAGCAGTTTATCTTTAGGTAAGATTAGCGACATCAACTGTTAATCAGTCCAATCAATTTTTTTGCAATTTTACGCATTAATTTATTTCTTTTAATTGAGCCTGTTATCTTTGAATTTTTGAATGGATATCCAATAGTATGAAACAGACCGAGTTTCTTTGTAGGATTATCAAATTCCATGCCTTTACCGTTCGCATTGAGAAGGTTAATTATTTCTTCAGTATACTCGGACATCACATCTACATGCTTATTGGCGAGCAATCGGTATAGATAGTTTTTAGAATTTGCGTTGAAGGATTGAGCCAAAGAGCCTCTGCGAATTCTGTAATTCCAAAGTTTCTGCGGAAGTGCTACACCTCCGAATCCATTTTTGACCATAGTAAGTACACTGTCATAGTCTTCCATTCCATAAATCATTCGCTTGTCATTGAGGCCAGCTGTCAAAAAATGATTTCGTTTATAAACTAAAGCGCTGCTATTGATAGTATTATGAACCAGTAGATAAGGAGGTTCAGGGTTAAAAGTCGGCCAGATGTAATTGGTTTCTCCAAAGTACTGAGCCCAGCATCCCACCAAGCTCACATTTTCGTATTTTTTTAAAATACGGATTGCCTTTAAATAATACGAATCTTCCACCGTGTCGTCAGCATCAAGAAACGTAAGAAACTCTCCTTGAGCGGCTTCTGCGCCTATATTTCTAGTATCTGGGAGCCCCGTATTTGGTTTGTTAATAAGTTTAAAGTCATATTGTTTTTCTAAATCAGCTAGCTTTTTGACACTAGCTGGGTGAGAACTTCCATCATTGACAATTATTACTTCATGATTTTTGTAAGTGGATTTTGAAATTGAATCAAGCGTTTCTTCTACAAAGTCACCGAGATTGAAATAAGGCACTATAATGGAAAGAAGATTCTTTTCAGACGCTGATTGCTTTATCTCGAGTTTTCGTTCAATTGGTCTGGTAAAAGGAAATTTTCCTCTCACCACTCGGTCTGTGTTATTGATTAAAGAGATTTTTGCTTGGTAAACGGTTTCATATGAGCAGAGTTTATTAATCCTCTCATTCGCCGCTATGCCGATCCTGTAGACTTCTTCATCTGACAACTCCAAAATTTTGTTCAGTTGCCCTGTAAAGCTTGAGCCGTTTTCATCATGCTCAAAGAGAAAACCACTTTTATAGTTTTCAATGAGTTCTCTATGACCACCGTTTTCGGAGGCCAAAACTACTTTCCCCAGCGACATAGCTTCAACAACGGTATAGGGTAAATTATCTACAATACTGGGGACAATGACCACATGGGCTTGTTCCAATCGCACTTTGGCTTTGCCAGGTTCTAAGTGTCCCTCGAACTTTAGCAACCCGTGTTTGATGTAGTGGTTATATTTTTTTCTGATAAAATCACCCATATCCATATTTCTAGGGTGGAAAAAATGACCTTCACCTCCTACTACGGTTAGCGTATGCTTAAAGCCTGAGTCCCATAACTTACTGAAATAGGACAGCATTTCGAGGCACCCTTTTTGAGGTACCAATTTGCCAAAAAATACAAGATCGAATTTTTGGAATTCTAAGATTGGATTTTGTTCGATGGGAAAAGGATTCGTTATCACATGCGTCTTTTGTAGGCTCAGGCTCACGCAAGAATTTAGCTTTTCTTCCAAGTACTTACTGGGGAAAAAAACAAGATCGGCCGAAACCAATACTGATTTTTCCATCTCGCCGATCCAAAATGCGGGAAACTTATGCGTCGGGGTTTGATTATAATCCAGGTACAGAAAACCAGGAGCATGGGCAGTGATCAGAAAAGTAGTATCTTTCAAATAATCAGCTTCCAGCAGTTTTCTTTGCAATGTATAATACGCAATTCCATTATATTCCTGGGCCTCAATTACATCTGGTGAACCTTCCTTAACTATATACTCTTGTATTATCTCAGAAATACAAAAGCTGAGACCTGCTTCATCACCAAAGAACTCATAGTGAGTAACTGGGAAGTGTATTAGTCTGATGCTATCAGAATTAGAGGTAGACGCCTTTTTAGCAGACCAATTGGGAATAAAGACGGTTACTTTATGCCTGTTTTGCGCCATCATTTTGGCCGTGTGATAGCAATAGGTGCTAATTCCGCCTCCACTCATAGGTGGGTATTCAGTTGTGATGAGCCAGAAAGTCACTATTTTACCGACATTTTAATGATGTCCAAAAAAGATACTTTTTAAATAAAGATAA
>JBCCIX010000595.1:0-2683 GCA_039028075.1 Bacteroidota bacterium
ATTTTACGGGGTAATGATTGGACAGATCACCTCCATAATGACCAAAATCCGAGAAAATAACAAATTAGGTATGAATGGAACAAATTTTACAAACCATGTCGTCATGATCGGCTGGTCGGATTTCGGTAAGTCCGTAGTAGACCAATTAATTGCCGCCGGTAGAAAAATCGCTGTCGTAACCGCCGAAAAAGATAACGTAGATATCATTCAGGAGTTTTACCCCAAGAAAAATGTCTTTACGCTTTTTTCGGATTTTAATAATTACGACCTACTGGAGAAGCTCAATATGGAGGATAGTTCCATTGTCTTCGTAAACTTTGACGACGATACAAAAAAACTGGTGTATGTCCTCAATTTAAAAAAGCACTTTGATCATCTACGATTTATAGTTACTCTGGATAACGCCAATCTTAAAAAAACCTTTCAAAGTGCCGGGGTCACGTATGCCCTTTGCAAACACGAAATAGCTTCCAGACTTTTGGCCAGTTACATTTTCGAGCCGGACGTAGCCGAGTACTCGGAAGAGATTTTAGCTTATCCTGAAACGAGTGAGAACTACGACATCAAACAGTACATGATCCTGGAAAACAATCCATTCAATGGAAAACCTTACGATCAGGTGTTCTATGAGATGAAAAAACAGTTTAACGCCGTGCTCATTGGAATCGTTAAAATGGAAAACGGACACAGGGTTCTGAAGAAAAACCCGGAAGAAACCATCACGATCAAAGGGGGCGACTACCTGATCATGATCACGAATAAAAACGCCGAGAACAAGTTAGAAAAGTTCTTTAGTGTGGGCGAGGGTTACATCTAAGCTAATGTCGTATCACAGATCAAAGACGATTTGCTTTTTCAACTGTACTCACGATGGAACAACCTTACTAAGCCTTCGAGGCTTAGTAAGGTTTCCATGAATCACTGAATTGTGTAGATATAGCTATCAATTGAAGTGTGACACGACACTAGTGTATTGATTCTTCCAATTATCAAGATCTAGACCGTAACTTTGACACATGATAAGCTCTAAAGGTAGACTCGTAATTCTTTGGCTCTTACTAGTCATAGGAATGATCCTTCATTTCAATTATCACGTTGGTGAAATCTTTTACGGCATTGATGTAGTACGCGCCAATGCTACCGGGGAAGTGCCTATTGGCACTGTGATTATCCGAACCATTTTTTACCATTTACCCATGATCTGGATCTTGGTCATTATATACACCGATAAAAAAATCGTTCGGATGGTTTTGCTGATTATCAGTGCCGTTTATTTACTAGCTCACGGAGCTCATCTAGCTGAAGAACTATTTGCTGTGGAAAAAGATATTTCTCAAACCTCATTGTTGGCGGTAGTATTGTTAGTTTCGGGAATGACGAGTGTTGAACATTATAAATATTGGAAAGAAATCCCACGTTAATAATTCAAAACTTTTAAGGATTACGAACACTGATTAAACACCTAGGGTAGAATCTTTGGGAAAAGATGTTCATATGGTACCGACGACCGCGAAAAGATTTTTAATTTGGAATCAATAGCTAAAAACTCCCTTTAAATTCCCTAAAGGGCAGTTCTAAGTGATTCGCGCCAATTGGCGGGTGGGGGTTAGTTTTCAGCCTTGAAGGAAAATCTTTTTCCGGTCGCTGGAAAGACACATTTCTTTGCCTAAAAAATTGAGTCGGATGCCAGTATTAATATATAATGCCTCTCGCTACGTTTAGCCAAATCAGGTCCCTGTAAATCTATCTGAATTTAAGCTCCATTAGAAAGGTTAACAGATGGCGAATTTAAACCGCAGCTCAGTTGGCTTGCAGTATCGCACCTGGGGACAGATTATTTTCTCTTAGCTAAGATATGGTTTTACCATAAAGGTAAATTGGGGCTTGAAGATTAAGGAATGTAGGAAATAGTAACCCTGAATTTTGGATCAATGGCCCCCAACCGGTTGTAGGCGGCCTGAGAAACTTTAATTAACACATTCTCATTGGGTAAGTTATCGGGAAGTTTACCCAACACTCGAACAAATACTTCCTGATTATTCATGTCATTTCTCACTTTTAAAATGGTGCCGGCCTCGGCAGACCTGTGCAACGCTAAGTATTTTCTGGTGTTATCAGTTCCCTCAATGACCTCGGCAACTCCCGATTCCACTATTTCTTCAAAATTCATTGGCTGAGATGACTCTTCGTACTTTCTGGCCGCTTCCACCGCCTTGTCAATTGACTTTCGATCCTCATCGGAAATCTGGTAGTCCGAACTAACATTCGACGTATCCGCGTGTACTGCGCTGGCTTTTCTTTCCTCAGCTCTCACGATAAGCTCTTGCCCTATGCTTAACTCATTCGATACCAATCCATTCAACTCCTTAAGCTCTTCCACACTGATGGCAAAGCGTTTAGATAAAGAATAAAAAGTTTCCCCCGGTGCCACGATATGGATATTTGACCGCGTCCTTTTGGGTATTTCAATTTCAGGCAGATCCGAGGCTTGAGGTATTTTTTTGATCACTAGTACTTGGCCGATATCCAGGGCGTTTGAGGTGAGACCATTCCACTTCCGTATCTGATCAATATGTACATCGTAAAGCTTGGAAATACTGAATAGTGTCTGTTTAGTTTCAACTGTATGCATAATCTCACCCTCAGTTTGCCGATGCCCGTTATCGGAACGCCGATTTTCTTG
>JBCCIX010000596.1:0-2677 GCA_039028075.1 Bacteroidota bacterium
GGCCAAAAGGCGGGTTTTTCAAAGGATTCTATTTGTTATTTTTCTTTCCTTCCTTAAGATCTTTAAATAGCCAATCTTCTATGCTTTCAAATAGCAATTTTTCATCTATGTAGGGCCTGCTGAGAAAGTCACAGGTGTATCAGATACTAGGCAGCAAGGTGAAGATGTATGCTTATACTTCGATCCGCAGCGAACGACGTAGCTGATGTACCTGCGACTAGTTGAAAAATCTCGATTTCGAGCTTTTTCAGTGCACCGAAAATGGAAGCATCTGCTCGAAAACCTTGCACCTATTGCAAAAGAAATTTACTAAACAGTATCTTTTGACCACATAAACGTGTTTTTTGAATTGAAAAAACGTTTCTCAGCAGGCCCTATGTACTTGCTGGTTTCGAAGCTTTCAAGTTTTTGCTCAACTACTGTTGGTACTACTTTATAACTAATTTACGATCAGTTTCATGTACAAGCTTTCCCAGGCTCCTGAAACTTTACTTTAATAATAAGCAAAAGAGTCGCAGAGAAAATAAGACCCCCAGGGATCATCAAAAAAATATAAACAACCAAAATTATTTTGACAGTGTGCAACCTAATGTACTGAGAACTTCTGAAAATTATCAAGAAATAATTTCCCTAAAATGCCTCTGAAATATTAAGGTAGAAATTATTTGTATTGTCTCCAAACCCCCAATCGAACCGCAAATTGAGGTCTTCTTTTGCATCCAGAAGATATCTAAGTCCAAAACCATAACTTGGACGAAAGCGGGTAATATCAAAGTCACTGACTTTATTAGCTACATCACCCATGCCCGCAAAAACGATTAACCCGACAGCTCCTTTGATGGTCTTTCTATATTCAGCTTGAAAAGCTATTAAATGGTTATCAATGAAACGCCCTTCATAATACCCACGCATAATTTCGTCACTTCCAAGCCTGGCAAGTTCGGAAATAGGCGTATCACCGTTGCTAAATTGTGTTTTGAACTGAAAAGCAAGTACATCATTTCTGTCTTTAAAAGGAGTAAAGAAGTGCCTGAGGTCAAGTCGGGTTAATCGAAAATTGCTGGTGCTTCCTAAAGACTCTTCATAGACGCCAAAGGTAAACTCCGCATACCAGCCATTGGAAGCAGTCAGGATTTTATCCCTACTATCGTATAAAAGCGCGAATTCTCCACCAATAGATGTGGAGCCTCGCTCTCCCGTACGATTATTATCTTCTAATGAGCCGTCTTCCTCCACATCTACCCTGCTGATATCATTTATCCGGATGCCTCCCCCGAGAAACAAATACCTGAATATGGCTCGTTTAAGTAAAATCGGTTCTATTAATAGCTGCTGAAAAGAGTATTCTTCTTCGTTGCTCTCCGGAGTATCTCTACCGACATCATAGTAAAGTTGTGGGAATCTACGATAGATTATATTACCCTCAATAACATACCTTTCCTGATTGGTGAAAACCTCAAACCCGGAAAAGAAAACAAATTGGTTATTAAGGGTATAGGTAAAGGACAACGGAACATTTGAAGTGCGGGTCTCTGCTCCTGATCCTTTGAATTTAAATAAATACTTAGCTCCAAAGCCCATACCGAGACTTGTTTCCGGGGAATATGAAATTACCGGAGAAACAATTATTTTACTTAAATAAAGCGTCGGGTCTTCCTCCACTGCTCTCTTATTAGGTTCTATGGTAAGAAGCTCCACTGCTTCTCTGATAAGCTGTCCGCGTGAAAGAAAAGCAAAGCATAAAATAAACAGGAAAAGCAAAAATTTATAGGTCATTAAGTGTCTTGGCTTATACTTCATAAGGCAAGAACAGATTTATATCTCTATCATATAAGATGTAGCTGATTTAGCACAGATTTGCTTGATACGGTTTAGTTATTATGGACTCAATTTCTTTATCCATTGGATCTATACCTTTCCACATTGGCTCCCTTAACCGCTAAAAAACCACGCTCAACATTACTGGCCATTTTCTTCTCAATATCGATTTTTCCAGCATCCTCGCTTACCTGGTCCAAAGTAGGAGCAATCTGGTTTTCAAGTTCGGTAAAATCTACAAGCATTTCAATTTTAAGCCTACCGATTTCGCTTAATATGTTTTCCATAGAATAAAATTAACTAATATCATAATAGATAAATCATGGTCACCCAAACATTCCCCTCTTTGATCTCTTTCTAGAAAGGAATGGTCCATTAACCCGAATAACAAGGGCTAAGCTGATGCAAGATGGCGGACTGTAAGGTGGTGTTATTTGAAAATCATCCTTTTGCTATTGTAATATAGAGTGAGGTTAATGACCAAGCTACTTTTTGCTTCCTTTAGAAGAGAAACCAGTAAAGCAGAACAGGAAGGTATCGGCATAAAACCATGAATTGAACTAACCCGAAAAATTCGGGTGTTATCCATTGAGGTGATGTAACACGTTGAATATGAGGCAATTGATTTTGAATGAGAGGACAAAATCTTTCCTCAAATTTGAGGAATCAACAATCATTCTGTATGAATACTAAACTACGGTAAATCAATTACTTGAACCAACCCGCCACTAGTTGTGGTGAATAATGCAGTCATCCAAAAAAAGGGTTTTCCCTAAAACAAAATACATTGATAAGTTTGAGTTATCGTGCAGTAGAGGCCGTTTTTAACACGGTTAGGTAAATAACCTTGATGCAGTCA
>JBCCIX010000597.1:0-2657 GCA_039028075.1 Bacteroidota bacterium
AGATTTTGGAAGCCCTGAGAAATTAATGGATCGAAATCTAACGGATATGGCAGGTGATGATCGTAAGATCGTGAACCTTTTAACCGATCAGGTAGAGTTTGCTAATGTAATTATATTGAACAAGGCAGATCTAGTGACTCAAGAAACCCTTGGCGTTCTTAGATCCACCCTTAAAAAGTTGAATCCTGCCGCTAAAATTATACCATCATCATTTAGCCGAGTAAGTCCGCAAGAAATTTTGAATACCCGGCTTTTCAATTTTGAAGAGGCAGAACAAAGCGCCGGATGGCTGGAAGAGTTAAATAAAGAAGGGCACACTCCCGAAACCGAGGAATATGGAGTAAGCTCATTTGTTTACAGAAGCCGAAAACCGTTTGATCCGGAAAGATTTTGGGGCTACACCCAGCAAAGATTTCCTAATACAATCATTAGAAGTAAGGGATTATTTTGGATAGCCTCACGCCCGGATCAAGCCTTAGTCTGGGGTCAAGCTGGAGGATCATTGAGGGCCGATAGTGCCGGGGTATGGTGGAGTAGTATGTCATTAAAAGAACGTGTCCAATACTTACCATTCCGGGAAAATCAAGAAGAAATTGAATCTGGTTGGGATAGTGTTTTTGGAGACCGAAAAAATGAGATCGTTTTTATCGGTCAGGATATGGATGAAGAATTGATCAGATCCGATTTGGACCGTTGCCTAAGTACTGAAGATGAATTAGAAACTAATTTTTGGGTAAAGGGGTTTGAGGATCCATGGCCTATTGAGAGGTACTAATCTACGAGAGTTATCCCAATACCCTATGAGTTTTTCGGACTGATGGATAAATCCGCATTTTTGTTGACTAAATTCACACGTTTAAAACCTGTTTCCCGGCCCATTGGTTTAAGAACAGGCAAAAGCACTCTGTTCAACGGGTACCCCTCTTTTTATAAAGGAATGATACTACTATGAGTGATCAAACGCCTTACATAGATGATTACTATGATGTTATAATTGTAGGGGCAGGACCCGCAGGAATAGGCATTGGCATTATTTTACAGCAATTGGGAATATACTATGTCATTCTGGAAAAGTACTCTGTGGGTTCTTCGTTTGAAAGATGGCCCAAAGAAACTCAATTTATATCTCCCTCATTTACTGGGAATTTTTTTAAAATGCCCGATTTAAATGCAATAACACCTGATTCGTCTCCTGCCTTTGATCTCTTGACAGAACACCCCACGGGAGTAGAGTACGCACAATATCTTAAAAAGATTTCCAAGTACTTTCAATTGGCCATCGATACGGGCGTAGAGGTCATAAGTATTGAAAATAAGAATGATTCTTTTATTCTGAATACCCCCACCGAAACGTACGGAAGCACCTTTGTGATATGGGCAGCCGGAGAATATCAATTTCCCAAGACTAATGCTTTCTACGGAGAAAATCTGTGTTTACATTATTCTGAGATTAGTTCTTTTACGAATTTCAAAGGAAAGGAGAATGTGGTAATTGGAGCCTATGAATCAGGGTTTGACGCTGCTATAAATTTGACTCGAATCGGAAAAAAAGTAAGCCTTATCGACAACTTCCAGTATTTGGAAATGATTAAGAGCGATTCAAGTTATTCACTTTCTCCGTTTACCCGTGACCGGATAAAAGAAGTTTTAGATGATATTGATTATCACATGGAAACAAGAGTGGAAACGGTTGAACTGGTAAATGGTAAATACATCATTAACACGGATACAGGATACACGTTTAAGTCTAGTCAAAAACCGATTAACTGCACAGGATTCGATACCAGCCTTACCCTTGTGGAAGAGTGGTTTGATTTCGAGGAAGGCTATCCATTATTGACTGATTTTGATGAATCTCAAAAAACGGGTAACCTTTTCTTGGTGGGACCTCAGGTAAAACACGGGACAGCCCTATTTTGCTTTATTTATAAGTATCGGCAACGATTTGCCATTGTAGCTGAAAAAATTGCAAAACGTATGGCAATCCCCAGTCCCGAAATAGATGAAGTGCTTGAAGACTACAAAAAAAATAATTTTTATTTAACGGATCTATCTTGTTGTGATGATGAATGTATTTGTTAGACTTCCGTTATGAAAAAAAGATATTTAATTTCCATCGAAACACTGCATCTTATCGCAGGTTCTTCTCTGGTGGTTGCAGCACTATTGGTCTATTTCATAGACAGTTTCGAAATGGCACTATCGTGGGGAATATTCGGAGCAATGTATATCTCTATGTCTGATATTGGTGAAAACGAAATGAGTATAGAGAAGCTTAATCGCCCCAACCATTTAATTAGACGTTTATTTGGTTATGCTGGAGCCGGGTTAGGCGTAGTTTTAGTATTTTTCTACCTCAGCAGACTGTTGCTAAACTGAAGATAAATCCTCTTTAAGACCCATGAATTGCCGTCGAAACAAAGAGAAGGATAAAAGAAAATTGCTCCAACACCAGGAAATGTATTAGAACACGCGTAACTAACTAGTGAACATGAAACGATCAAAGTTCTTAGAAAGAATAGGTGGTTTGGGTTTAATACCGTTATTCGGCGTAGGGGCATGCAACACTAAACGTCAAAAAGATGCGGAGCAGCTAAAGGAAGAATTGATTGTTGCTTGGCACCGCTCCGAAAAAATGACGCTTACAAATGTAGAAC
>JBCCIX010000598.1:0-2657 GCA_039028075.1 Bacteroidota bacterium
ATGCAAACAATAAGCATACCTCCACTAAAGAATAGCCAATTAACCTCATAAAACAGTTGATAGAAAATAGTATTGATCCCCATTTCACTCGCCCAAAGTTTCACATCGCTATATCCAGCCTGACCGGCGAGGGTGGTGTATAGTACTTTGGCTCCCAAGCGCAGAATGCCTAGTACAAAACCTGCTATCATACCCCACATACCTCCCTTAGGTGTTGGTTTGGATGAAATAATCCCCAGTAAAAATGCCGAGGCTATACCTGGAGCAAGTACGGACTGGACGTCTTGAAGGTAGGTGTATAAAACGTCTCCCATACTGCGCATGATTGGTATCCAAAGAATGCCAAGCACTACAATTACTACTGTAGCCATTCGGCCAATCCTAAGTAATTTTTTCTCGGACGCATCGGGCTTATACTTTTTGTAAAAATCGATGGTAAAAAGCATGGCAGATGAATTGAATAATGAGGCCAGCGAGCTCATTAGTGCGGCTAAAATACCACAAACTACCAAACCTTTCACGCCGGCAGGTAGAAGCCTGGCTACCAGGGTAGGAAAAGCAGCGTCCGATGAGGAAAGAGAAAATACCTCTCCATTTACCACTATACCTTCCTGAGCAAGGGCGAAGGCTACCATACCCGGTATCATAAATAAAAACACCGGAGTAAGCTTTAAATAGGCGCCAAAAATCGTTCCTCGTCTTGCTTCGGTTTCATTCTTTCCGGAAAGCACGCGCTGCACAATGTACTGATCGGTGCACCAGTACCAAAATCCAATCACCGCTGATCCGATAAGTACTCCGAGCCATGGAAAATTTGGATCTTTATTATTTCTGATGAGATTGGTCATGGTATCACCATAATCATTTACCTGCACTGCACTTGTAATACGAAGTAGTTCATCCCAACCTCCTAAGGCCCTGAGGCCTAATACCAAAATAATGATTGAACCCAAAAGGAGAATAGGTGTCTGTAAAACCGAAGTATATAACACTGATTTCATCCCACCGATCACCGTATAAATAGCAGTTAAGAGGACTAAGCCTATGGCTGAAATCCAGAAAAAATCAATGCCCCACATTTTTTCTATACCAAAGACCTCTTTGAAGACCAACCCTCCGGCATACACCGTTACAGCTACTTTAGTAAGCACGTAGCTGAAAAGAGATATCAAAGAGAGCAAGCTTCGTGAAGTTTTATTATAACGCTTTTCTAAAAATTCCGGCATGGTGGCCACCCTGCTACGAGCGTAGAAAGGGACAAATACCCAACCCAAAATGAGAATCATCCAACCTTGTATTTCCCAGTGTGCCATCGCCAAGCCACTGGAGGCTCCCGCTCCAGCTAGCCCTATTAGGTGCTCTGAGCCAATGTTTGAGGCGAATATTGAAGCTCCTATGGCCAACCAGGTAGCGTCTCTTCCCGCCAGGAAATAATCACCTGAACTGGTTTGTTTTTGTTTAAATACCCAGAGTATTATACCTATAAGCGCCAAAGCAAACAAACCCATGACCACCCAGTCAAGTAAAGCAAACTCTGTCATGTTAATTTACCTGGGTTAAAAATTTAATGACCGTTTTGGTGTTGTAGATTTCACCAGGGTTTAGCGTTGTACTGGGAAAATCAGGTCTGTTAGGTGAGTTAGGGAAATGCTGAGTTTCCAGACATAAACCTGATCTATATCCGTAAACCACGCCTGCCTTACCGGAGATTGTTCCATCAAGAAAGTTTCCTGAATAAAATTGAATTCCTGGCTCTTCGGTGTAAATGTCCATCCTCCTGCCAGACAGGGGATCAACGAGTGAAGCGGCGAAGCTCATTTCATCTTCGCTAGGGTCAATAACCCAGCAGTGGTCAAATCCTAATCCATGCGTTAGCTGTTCGTCTTCGTGATCAATTTCTTTTCCGATCTTTTTGTATTTTGTAAAATCGAAGGGCGTTCCGTTTACACGGTCAATTTCTGTGGGAATCAAGGTCTCATCTACAGGAAGGTAAGAAAATGCGTTGATCTTCAATCTATGACTTAAAATATCGCCTTTACCAGCTAGGTTATAGTACGCATGATTAGTTAGATTAATTACCGTCTTCTTATCCGTGGTGGCTTCATATTCGAAAATGAGCTCATTGTTATTATTCAGGATATATGTGACCGCTACATTTAGATTCCCAGGATAACCTTCCTCCATATGTTCACTGAAGTAGGTCATTTTCAGCCCAATTTGATTGTCATTCTCAAAAGGCTCGGCTTCCCAGATGACTTTGTCAAATCCGACCGTACCGCCGTGCAAGTGATTGCCAAGGTTGTTCTTTGCTACTATATATTCTACATCATCCAATGTGAACGTTCCCTCTGCAATCCGGTTTCCGTACCTTCCAATGATTGCACCGAAGTACGGGTTCTGGTTTAAATAGCCGTTTAAACTATCGTATCCTAATACCACATCGGCAAAATTTCCTTTGTTATCCGGAATGAATAGCGTTCTAATGATGCCGCCGTAGGTAATCACACTCATTTCAATTCCTGAACTGTTCTTCAACGCGTATTCTAACACTTGATCCCCGTTAGCCATTTCACCAAAAATTCTCTTTTCGAATGAAGGAAAACCCTTCTTTCGCTCTCTTGAAGTAGTCGTACAGGATACCGTTATGGTGCAAAGTG